>DASYQW010000353.1 GCA_036005065.1 Candidatus Methylomirabilota bacterium
GGATCGCCGCCGGCGGCCTGCTCGCCCTCGTCGTCCTCGGCGGACACCCCCAGGTGGCCTTCTACGCCGGCGTGGCGCTGGGGCTCTCGTCGCTGACCGTGCTCCAGAGCCGCTGGCGCGGGGCCGATTGGTGGACACGTCTCCGGATTCCGGCCACCACCGCCGTGGTCGTGCTCCTGGGGCTGGGCCTGGCGGCACCCCAGCTCCTACCCACGCTCGGCATGGCGCGGAGCGCCTCCCGATGGACGCCGAGCGCGGAGTTCCTGGCCATCGACACGCTGCCGCTCGAGCAGCTCCTCACGCTCCTCGTGCCGTTCGCCTACTTCGCCACCGACCGCTTCCAGTCTGCCGACGAGTTCGTCATCTACGTCGGAACCGGGACGCTGCTTCTCGCCGCCGCGGGGGTGGTGCTCCGGCGGGACGTCTGGAGCCGGTATTTCGCGCTCCTCGCCATCGTGGGACTCGCGCTCGCCCTCGGCCCCCTCATCCCGGGCTACCTCGAGGTGGTCCGGCGCGTGCCTCTCCTCGGCGCCTTCCGCGCCTCGGCTCGGGCTACCCTCCTCACCGCGCTGGGAGCGGCCGGGCTGGCCGCCCTCGGCCTGGATGCCTGGCGGCGGGCGCTCCAGTCCGGGGACGCCCGGCGACGCGTGACTGCGCTCTGCTGGGGCTGGCGGGCCGCGCTCGGTCTCGCGCTGGCCGGGTACATCGCCATCAGGCTCGCCGGCGTGCCGGCCTGGTCGGAACCGCTAGCGACCCGGTTTCCCGAGTTGTACGCCCGCTTCGTCGGCCTCTTCGTCGCCCAGGTGGCGGTCCTCGAGCTGGGGCGGGCCGGCTGGCTCCGGCCCCGGCCCGCCCAGCTCCTCACCATCGGGCTCCTGCTGGTGGACCTCGTCCATCCGCACCGCGCGGCGATGTGGTCGCATTCGTCGCCGGCGATCGCCTGGACGCGGAACGACATCGTCCGCGAGCTCCAGGCCGAGCCGGGTCGTCAGCGGGTGCGGAGCGAGGGGTGGCTCCATCGGCGAGGCCGCGACTTCGAGGCCAACGCGGGGCTCGTCGACCGCCTGGAGATCCTGAGCCACGACACCCAGCTCGCGACGGATCGGTACGATGACTTCTCGCAGGCGCTTACCGACCCGGTTCGCCACGCGCCCCTCCTCGACCTCGCCAACGTGCGCTACCTCGTCCTGAACGAGCACGACTCGCGCTTGAGGAACCAGCCCAAGCACCGCCCCCCGCGGCTTCTGCCCGGCGACGAGCGCCGCTACGACCTGCGCGGGCTCCTCGACGGCACGATCGGGCGGCTGACCGTGGTCGCCGAGCCGGAGGCCGGGCCGATCTCGGAGGACCCGCTCCGTCTCACCCTGAGTCCGACCGGCGAGCGGCTCGATCTCTGTCTCGGCTGTGCCTCGACCGGCGCGGGGACCGCCGGTCACGCCACCAGGGTCGCCGCCGACGAGGACCGGGCCGTGCTGGCGTCGGCCACGCTGACTCCCCGACAGTCGGCCCGGGAGGTTCGAGTCAGAAACCGCCTCCCGTACCCCATCGCCGTGCGCCAGCTTCGGCTCGACGAGGTCGACCTCTACGCGCTCGGCCGGCGCTACCACCAGCTCGGGCCGAATCTGTGGGAGAACGGCGAGGCCCTGCCCCGGGCGTTCCTGGTCGAGGAGCTCCTCGTCGTCCCCGAGGTGGAGCGCATCCTGCCGACTCTCCTGCGCATCGATCCCCGACGAACAGCCGTCGTGGAGACCACCCCGGCCTGCCAGCCGAGCCTGCGTGTCGGGGACCCGTCGGCGGAGGACGTCGCGCTGGTCGACTACAGCCCGACGCTCGTCCGGCTCCGCCTCCGGTCGGAAGGACCCGCCTTTCTGATCCTGGCCGACGCCCACGGCAAGGAATGGCGCGCGCGGGTCGACGGCCGACGCGCGCCGATCTACAATGCGAATCTCCTCTTCCGCGGCGTCTGTGTGCCGGGCGGCGAGCACGAGGTCGAGTTCCGCTACGAGCCCTACGCCTTCCGGCGGGGGGTCGTGATCGCCCTCGTCGCCGGGCTGGGAGCGATGGCGACACTGGTGGTGGGCCGATGGAGGCGTCGATGAAGACCTGGGTCGCGTCCCTGGCCCTCCTGACGGCGGCGGCGACGGCCGCCGACGAGGCGGCGCTCCTGGCTCAGCTCAGGACCGGTCCGGCGGTCGAGCGGCGCGCGGCGGCGGCGCGCCTGGCCGAGATCGGGACGGCGGCCGCCACCGGGGAGCTGGCCAAGGCCCTCCGCGACGCCGATGCCGAGGTCCGGGGCGCGGCCCAGGCCGCCCTGTGGGCAATCTGGCAGCGCTCCGGAGACCCCGACGTGGATATCCTGCTCCAGCGGGGCATCGCCCTCATGGACGAGGGACGGTACCTCGACGCCGCCACCGTCTTCGGCGAGGTGATCGACCGCGCCCCGGCGTTCGCCGAAGGCTGGAACAAGCGCGCGACCGTCTATTACCTCATGGGCGAGTACGACCGCTCGCTGGCCGACTGCGAGGAGGTCATGCGGCGGAATCCCATCCATTTCGGCGCCCTGTCGGGCTTCGGCCTGATCTACCTCCAGAAGGGCGACCTCGAGCGCGCGGCTGAGTACTTCGAGCGGGCGCTCGCGGTGAACCCGAACCTCGGGCAGGTCGAGGCCGTGCTGGACCAGCTCCGCGAGGTGTTGAAGCAGCGGCGGCGCCGGGCGATTTGACCGAGACCCGTCGCGATCCCCGAACCGCCGCCTCCGCGGCGCACCGTGAGGGAGGAAGCATGGCTTCGCTCGATCCCGAGGTCCTGGACGCACTGCGGAAGATCTCGTCTCCCACGATCGCCAACGCCATCGAGACCTTCGGCGTCCGGCCGCGCAATGCCGGGTTCGTGGCCGCCGAGATCGTCTGCCGCTTCCCGCGGCTCGGCGTGATGCTGGGCCATGCCGTCACCGCTCTCATCCGCGCCGAGCCGCCGCCGCTCGAGGGCCACCGGGCCGCCGAGTTCGCGTGGTGGGACCACGTCGCCCAGAGCCCGGGGCCGCGGGTCGTGGTCATGCACGACATCGACGAGCCGCGCGGCGTCGGGGCCTACTGGGGCGAGGTGCAGGCGAACATCCACAAGGCGCTCGGCTGCGCCGGCGTGGTGACCGATGGGACGGTGCGTGATCTCCCCGAGGCGGAGGCGCTCGGCTTCCACTTCTTCTCGGCTCACGTCTCGGTGTCGCACGCCTACGTGCACATGGTCGATTTCGGCCTGCCCGTGAAGGTGGGCGGGCTCGTCGTGCGGCCCGGAGACCTCCTGCACGGTGACCAGCACGGCGTCGTCGTCATCCCGCCCGAGATCGCCGCCCGGATCCCGGAGGCGGCGACGCGGATCGAGGCGCGCGAGCGGACGATGATCGCGGTCTGTCAGAAGCCGGGCGTGACCCTCGACCAGCTCAAGGCCGCCCGGAAGGCCATGCAGCAAGCGTACTGACCGCCTTGGTCAGCCCCTCGGCGCGGTCCGACCGGCGCCGCCTGGCCGTCGCCCTGGTCGTCGCCTCCTTCGTGGTCTCGACGCTCGTGCCCGTCCTGGGCAAGAGTCCGGTCGGCGACCTGTCCGGCATCCACACCGATCACATGCGCCATGCGTTCGCCGCCTGGGTCTTCCTGCACAAGGGGCTCGACCTCTACCGGAGGCCGTTCGGGGAGGTCGCGGCCGACGTCGCCTATCGCCATCCGATCATCACCTGGGAAGCGGTGCCCTACGCGTACCCCCCGGGGGTCTTCGCGCTCTTCCTCCCGGTGACCCTGCTGGGACAGGTGCTCCCCCTCTCCGAGCAGGGATTCGCCAGGCTCTGCATGCTGTACGTCATCCTCCTCACGCATCTCGCCTTCGGCGCCGTGCTGCTCGAACTGGACACCCTGTCCGGAGCCGGGCGAAGCCTCGTCGCTCTCGTCAGCTGGCTCTATCTGGTCCGGGCGGGACTCCAAGGGTTCTACGACTCGGTGTGGGTCGGCCTCGGGGCCATGGCGATCCGCGAGTTGGCGCGGGAGCGCCCGATCCAGAGTCTGCGATGGTTCGCGCTGGCCGCCCTCGCGCACTACCGTGCCGCCCCCCTGGTCGCCCTGGGGGGAATCGCGGTCCTCGAAACCATCCGCGGGCGAGCTCCGCGCGAGTGGCCGTGGCGCGACCTGATCATCGTCGGGGTCGCCTGTGTCCTCTCGGTCGGGACGTTCGCGCTCATGCACCCGCATTTCGAGACATTCCGCCAGACAGCGCCACTCATCGTCCGAACCGACGCCAGCGCCCTGTGGATCGTGGTCGGGGCCAGTGTGGTCGCGTTCGTATCGAGCCTCGCGCTCGCCGACGGGGCGGTCGCGGGCACGGTGGCGGTCACGCTGGGCCTCGCGCTCGTCGACACCGGTTACTGGTGGCACGCGCTGGTGCTGCTCGCCGCGCCGCTCGCGGTGGGCGCCTGGCGGCCCGGGCGCTCGGCGCTGCTGGCGCGCGTCGTCCTGGTCGCGTGGCTGGTGTGCTTGCAGCGCTACGCGTGGGCCGGCCGCCCGACCGATCTCTTCAGGGACGTCGCGACCTTTCTCGCGCTGATGAAGGGGTGAGGATCGGAGGCCAGGCCGAGGCCGACCGGAAGGCGGGGATGACCTCCTGGGCGAAGCGGTCGAGCTGGGGCCGCGGGTCTCCGGGCATGAAAAACGTCGGGAGCCACACCATGCCGACGCCGGCCTCCCGAAGGCGAGCGAGCTTGTCCTGCACCTCGGCCACGCTCCCCGCCAGGAGGCTAACCAAGCGATACGCGACGACCCGACCACCTACGGTTGGTGTTCCGCTCCGAGCGGCGGCTTCGCCGCCGCGCCCGCCCACCCAACCCGAAAGGTGGGGGAGGTTGGGAGGGGGCCGTCGAGGCCCCTCCCAGGATCTAGCGGTGCTCGCCGACGCGGTGCAGCTTCAGCAGATTCACGGTCCCGCGCACCCAGAGCGGCGCGCCGGACACGATGATCAGGATGTCGTTGTAGCGCACCGAGCGGTCGGCCAGGAGGTTGGACTCGATGGCGGTCACCATCTCATCGATCGTGGCGAGCCTGGGGATCAGGCGTGGCACCACGCCCCAGTCGAGAGCGAGGCGACGGCGCACTCGCTCGGAGGGCGTGAAGGCGATGATGGGCACCGGGGGGCGGTCCTGCGAGATGAGGCGCGCAGTCGAGCCGGATTGCGTGAAGGCCACGATGGCCCGGGCCTTGAGCTCCTGGGCGGAGAAGGCGGCCGCATCCGAGATGGCCTGGGGAAACGAGACTTCCCCGCGGCGCGGCCGATCCATCGAGGCCGGCGGGAAAGCCGCCTCGGTCCGCCGGATGATCCGGTCGAGCGTCCGCACGGCCTCGACCGGATAGGCGCCGGCCGCCGACTCGGCGGAGAGCATGACCGCGTCGGTGCCGTCGAGGACCGCGTTGGCGACGTCAGAGACCTCGGCGCGGGTCGGGCGGAGCGACACGATCATGGACTCGAGCATCTGGGTCGCGGTAATGACCGGCGTCCGGGCCAGGCGGGCCTTGCGGATGATCTCCTTCTGGGCGATCGGCACCTCCTCGAGCGGCATCTCCACCCCGAGGTCGCCTCGCGCGACCATGACCGCGCTGGTGGCAGCCAGGATCTCGTCGAGCCGTCCGAGGGCCTCCGGCCGTTCGAGCTTGGCCACGACCTGGGAATCCGAGCGCTGCTCGTTGATGAACTCCCGCACCTCGAGGATGTCCGCCGCCGAGCGCACGAACGAGACCCCGACGTAGTCCACGCCGTGCCGCAGGCCGAAGAGCAGGTCCTCTCGATCCTTGTCGGTGAGGACTGCCATCCGCACCGTCGTCCGCGGCAGGTTGACGCCCTTGTGATCCTGAACCTGACCGCCGGTCTCGACCCGGCAGGTCACCTCCTCGCCCTGGACGTCCTGCACCTCCAGGGCGATCCGCCCATCATCGATGAGAACCCGGTCTCCCGGCTTGACGTCGCGGGAGAAGCCCTGATAGGAGATCGTGGCCCGCTCGGCCGAGCCGGGCACGCTGGCCGTGGTCAGCACGAACGGTCGACCGCGGCGAAGCGTCGCGCCCCCGCCCTCGAAGGCCCCGAGCCGGATCTTCGGCCCCTGCAGGTCCTGCAGGATGGCGATCGGCTTGCCGAGGCGCGCCTCGACCGAGCGGATGCGCTCGATGGCCTGACCGTGCTCGGCGTGCGTCCCGTGGGAGAAGTTCAGGCGCGCCACGTCCATGCCGGCCCGCGCCATCTGCTCGATGATCCCCTCGGCCATCGAGGCGGGGCCGATCGTGCAGACGATCTTGGCCAGCCGCTCGCGCATCAGGAGGCATCCGCCGCGACGACGCGGTTCGGCAGACAGCCGATCCCGTCGATCTCGGCCTCGACGAAGTCCCCCACCTTGAGATAGGCGCCCGTCGCCGCCCCCACGCCGGACGGGGTGCCGGTGGCCAGGATGTCGCCGGGCTCCAGTGTCATCCCCGCCGAGAGCGCAGCCAGGAGAGCGGAGACGTCGAAGATCATCTGGCGAGTGGTGGCCTCCTGACGGGTCTCCCCGTTGACGCGAAGGCGGATGCCGAGCGCCTGTGGGTCCGGGATCTCGTCGGCGGTCACCAGCACGGGCCCCATCGGGCAGAACGTATCGAGGGACTTCCCCTTGAACCATTGCTGGTGCGTCTTCTGGAGGTCACGAGCCGTCACGTCGTTGAGGACGGTGTAGCCGAAGACGTGGGAGAGGGCGTCCTCGGGAACGAGGTCCCGGCCCGCGCGGCCCAGAACGACCGCCAGCTCCACCTCGTAGTCGAGGGCCTGGGTGACCGCGTGGTGGACGATGGAGGCCCCGGGCCCGATGACCGCAGTGGGCGGCTTGGTGAAGAAGACCGGGCGCTCGGGCGGAGCGGCGCCCCGCTCGGCGGCGTGCTCGGCGTAATTGCGGCCCATGCAGAAGATGTTCTTGCGTGGCCGCGGGATCGGCGCCCCCAGCCGGACGCGGGAGAGGGCGCGCGCGACGCCGCGGCGCCGGAGGTCGGCGGGATCGAGGCGGTCGACGAGGGCACGCCCGTAGTCCCATACTTCGTGGGCGCGGCCCCACGTGGGGGGGCCGCCGTCGATCAGCTCGAGCACCGTGCGGGGCAGCAGGCTCTCCGGGGCCGGTCGGGCCTGGCGCTGAGCCGCCATGTCGGCCGACAGGTTCCGCAGATCGAGCACGGTGTCATGCCACACGGCGCCGAGCCGCGGCGTCCGGCCGGCCAGATAGGTCACGAGCTGCATCGAGGCCCTCCCCGAGACTCCGTCAGGTGCGGCACCCAGCAACCACCCAATGATATCGCCAAGAGGAGCCTTCCCGAAGAAACCGCCGCGCCCGCGCCGGGACGTAGAGAGGCGAGAGGCTCGGCCAACACCAGGCGTGTGTCGGAGTGATCCGGCCCGGCGCCGACCAGCGAGCGCGTGGTGGATCGAGGAGTACTCCGAGCGGCGGCTTCGCCGCCGCCACGATGGGGGGGCATCGGGGGGGTCTTCCGAGACCCCCCCCGAAATGACCTAGAAGGCCCCTTTGTCGAGGCTGTAGAAGTTCGCATAGATGGATTCGCAGTCCGCCTGGAGCCGCCGCTGGCTCGCGTAGCGGGCGCCGAAGCGCGTGAGCGACTGGGTCTCGGTGTCCAGGCGCGTCCGTCCCTCGAGCACCAGCTCGCTGAGCCACTCACCGACGAGGAGCGAGCCCGCGATCCCGATGGCGTTGCACCCCGCGGCGACGTAGAGTCCGGAGACCCCCGGCACCGCGCCCAGCAGGTACTGGCCGTCGGGGGTGAACGTGGGAAGTCCCGCGCAGCCCTTCAGGACGGGCGCTCCCGCCAGCAGCGGGAATACCCGGGTGAGCCCGCCGGCCAGCTCCTCGAGGACGCCCAGGTCTTTCTCCGTATGCTCGATCTCGAACGTGGCGGGCAGCTCCGCCATCCGGAAGGCCTTCGGCCGTGCCTCGAACCCACCCAGCATGAGTCCGCCGACCTCGGGCCGGATGTAGA
>DASYQW010000354.1 GCA_036005065.1 Candidatus Methylomirabilota bacterium
CGAGCAGTTCGACAGCACGACGCTCCTCCATCCGGGGCAGGAGGCGCTGGTGGACGAAGTCGGCTTTCTCGTGGTCACGGAGGCGTGACGATGGATCGCATCACGCTCGAGGTGATCGGCTCGGCGCTCGCCTCCATCGCCGAGGAGATGGGAACCGCGCTCATCAAGGCGTCGTACTCGAGCAACATCAAGGAGCGCTGGGACTGCTCGACGGCCGTCTTCGACCGCGCGGGCCAGGTCATCGCCCAGGCCGAGCACATCCCGATGCATCTCGGCTCGCTCCTCGGCGTCGTCCAGGAGATCCTGCGCCGCTATCCCCCCGAGCGCCTGGCGCCCGGCGACATCTTCGCGGCCAACGATCCCTACACGGGCGGCGGCACGCATCTCCCCGACATCACCCTGGCCGCGCCCGTGTTCGTGGACGCCGAGCTGTTCGGCTTCGTGGCCAACATCGCCCATCATGCGGACCGGACCGGGGAGCGCATCCGCACCATCTACGACGAAGGGCTCCGCATCCCGCCGATCCGGCTCGTGGAGGGCGGGCGGGTGCGCGAGGACGTGATGGAGCTCGTCCTGGCCAACTTCGCGCTGCCGGCCGAGCGGCAGGGCGACTTCCGGGCCCAGATCGCCGCCAACCGGCTCGGGGACCGGCGGCTCCTCGAGCTGTGCCGGCGCTACGGCCGGACGACCGTGGCGGCCGCCTGCGAGGCGGCCCTGGCCTACGGGGAACGAAAGATCCGGGCGGCCATCGCGAAGCTCCCGTCCGGCACCTATCGCTTCACCGACCACCTGGACGGCGACGGCGTCCGGCCGGGCCCGATCCCGATCGCGGTCGCCATCACCGTGGCCGGCGACCGGATCCACCTCGACTTCGCCGGCACCGGTCCCCAGTGCGCGGGCGACATCAACGTGGTCCGACTCGCGCTCCTGGCCACGGTGTACTACGCCCTGAAGGCGGTCCTCGACCCGACCATTCCCGCCAACGGCGGTTTCTACCGGGCCATCGACGTGGAGGCGCCCGAGGGGAGCATCGTGAATGCCCGGCCGCCGGCCCCGGTGGCCTGGCGGACCCAGACCTGCCAGCGCATCGCCGACGTGATCTTCGGCGCCCTGGCGCCGGTGCTCCCCGAGCGCGTCCCGGCGGCCGGCAACGGCGCCAACAGCGCCTGGGTGTTCTCGGGCGTGAACCCGCGGAGTGGACGGTACTACGTCTACCTGGAGACCCTGGCGGGCGGCGCCGGCGCGACGGCCGAGGCGGATGGGCTCGACGCCGTGCAGGTGCACATCACCAACACCTCGAACCTGCCCGTGGAATGCCTGGAGCTCGAGTATCCCTTGCTGGTGGAGGAGTACGCGCTCGTGGACGGGAGCGGCGGGGTCGGCCGCTTCCGCGGCGGCCTGGGACTCCGCCGTACCATCGAGGTCCTCGGGCACGAGGCGCAGTTCCTCGGCACCCTCGAGCGGGCCGAGATCGCGCCCTGGGGCCTCCAGGGCGGCGGGCCCGGCGGATGCGGCGCGCTCGTGCTGAACCCGGGGACCCCCGGAGAGCGACGACTCCCGTCGAAAGTGTGGGGCCACCCGCTGAAGCCGGGCGACCGGGTCACCATCGTCACGCCGGGCGCCGGCGGCTACGGGGCGGCCCCCTGAGCCGAGGCCGTCAGCCGATCGAGGGCCGCCGCGGTCTCGGTGGCAAGCCGCGCGACCAGATCGGCCGCCGACTGGCGGCGGGCCAGGCGGACCCCCTGACCTGCCCAGAGCGACAGAAACTCCGCCCGGCCCAGCCTGGCGGCCGCGCTCCGGAGCGGGCGCGTCAGCGCGTTCTGGAGTGGGAACGGGAGAATCGCCTCGCCCGCGTCGGCACGCTCGACTTCCGTCATGAAGCGGTTGACGATCCCCCGCGCCGGGCGCCCCGAGAACGCCCGGGTCAGGCGTGTCTCGTGCTCCCGCGCCGTGAGGATCGCCTGCTTGTATGCCTCGGGGATGCCCGCCTCCTCGCAGGTCAGAAAGGCCGTGCCCATCTGCACGGCGCTCGCGCCGAGGGCCAGCGCCGCGGCGATGCCCCGGCCGTCCATGATGCCGCCGGACGCGACCACCGGCGCCCTCACGGCGTCGACCATCTGCGGCACCAGCGCCACCGTGCCGACCATCGCCCCGTGGAAGTCGGCCGCGAACGTGGCCCGGTGCCCGCCCGCCTCGCTCCCCTGGGCCACGACGGCATCCACCCCCGCCTTCTCGAGCGCGACGGCTTCCTCGACGGTCGTCGCGGTGCCCATCAGGAACATGCCGCGCGCCTTGATGGCCGTGATCGCGCTCGCCGGCAGGACGCCGAAGGTGAAGCTGAAGACGCTGGCCTCGCTCTCGAGCGCCGCCGCCAGCTGGTCCTCGAACGGATCAGCCGGCAGCGTCGGGAGCGTGGGGGGCGGGAGATCGAGCTCCGCGTGGTAGGGGGCCAGGCGTGCCAGCGCCAGGCGAGCGTCCATCGGCCCACCAGGCGCGGGGGGCAGCGCGAAGAGACTGATCCCGAAAGGTCGAGCCGTCCGGGCCCGCACCGCCCGGGAGGCCGCCGTGATCTGCGGCGGCGTCAGATAGGCGGCGCCGATGAACCCGAGGGCGCCCGCCTCGCCGACGGCGGCCACGAGCTCCGGCGTGTCCCCGCCGCCGGCCAGCGGCGCCTGGATGATGGGATGGCTCAACCCCAACCGCCGCGTGAGGACCGTCTGGAGCGGCATGCGCGACCTCCTTTCAGTATCGGGGCTCGAAGTCGGCGAACGCCGCTTCGAGCCGCCACTGGAGCCGGGCCCGCTCGCTCCCGGCCAGGAACGCCCGGCAGCCGATCGAGACGCTCGCCGCACCCGGCCGGTCTGACGCACACGCCGCGACCGGCACGAAGACATCCGAGGTCTCCCACAGGCTGTCGCCGGGAAGGAAGCTGTGCTCCAGGCTGTTCCGGGCGCTCTGCTTGAGATCCCCGTAGCCGAGACCGTGCTCCCGGGCGGCGCGGAAGTACTCCTGCGTCAGGTCCGAGCGGTTCACGCCCTCGTCATCCGTGGCCAGGGCGACGGGGACGCCGGAGCGGAGGTACATCGCCAGCGGATGCATCGGGCCCTGCACGCCGAGAATCCCGGCGTTGCTGGTCAGCGCGATCTCCACCAGCACGCGGCGCCGGGCCATCTCCCGGAGCAGTCCCTCGGGATCGCGCTCGTACATGACGGCCACCCCGTGGCCGATGCGCCGGGCGTGGCCCCGCTCGACGGCGAGGCGAACGTGGCAGCACAAACCCTCCGGCGGCACCAGGCCAGGCGCCAGCTCACCGGCGTGGAGGCTCACGTTGACCGTGGGGTCGAGTCGATGGAGATGATCCAGCATCGTCATGTGGAGCTCGTAGTCGCGCATGGCGAGGTACCCGTCCTCCGGCTGGACGAGGTTCAGCCCCACGACCCGGCGCTCGGCCCGGGTGAGCTCGAAGCCGAGGACGATCTGGGCGAACACGCGTTCGGGCGGGGAATTGCGCAGGACCTGATACAGATAGCGCACCTCGACGTCACAGCCGGGGTCGGCCGCCGGCGTCTCGCAGCGGAGGCGGGCGCGGGCCGTCGCCTCGGTCTGATCCAGGGTGCGCCGGGCGACCGCGATCGCCTGCCCGAGGCCGCCGGCCAGGAGCCGCTCCCGGAACCGCCCGAGGTCGGCGTCCCAGCCGAGTGCGGTGCCGAGGTCGGCCGCGGCGCTCCCGTCGGCGGTGAGCATCAGCTCGAGATACAGCTCGCGCTGGGCGGCCGCCCGCGCCATCACCTCGGCCAGCATCTCGCCCGTGCGACCGCGTGTCGCGGGCCCGAACTTGGCGAAGGTCTCGAAGAAGTGGTCGTGCCCTGAGCGCGGGCCGGGCACGAAGTTGCGCATCGACCACTGATCGATCAGGAGCGCACGGAGGGCGTCCCCGCCAGGCGTCAGCGCGAAGGTGACCGGGGGACGGTCCTGGGCCGCGTCGCACGGCCCCGCCGAAAGCGCCGCGCTGCGGCGATCGGCGCACAGGCCCGCCTCGGCCGCCCAGCCGATCAAGGTCTCCGCGTAGACGGCGCCCGAGAGGTGATTGTGGAGGTCGCCCCCCTTGGGCATCTGGCGCAGAAACACGAGCTGCATGAGCGGCTCGGCGCGGATCGATTCGAAGTAGTCGGCCGTCCGCTGCTCGGCCGCGTCGTCACCGGCCGCCACCCCCGCCAGCGCGGAAAGGATGAGCGCCAGGCCGAGCGTGATCGGGCGCGCGAGATGTGTCATGCCCCCTCCCTTCCCGCGGTGTCGGGCAGGCCGGCCAAGAGCCGCGCCAGCAGCTCGCCAGGCCGGTCGATGTGGACGAAGTGGCCCGCCCCCTCGAGCGCCTCCACGGAGCAGCCGGCCGCCTCGAGGCGGCGGACGTCCGCGTCGCTCACGTACCGGGAGCGGCTTCCCCGGATGCAGGCGACCTCGTACGACCGGGGGCCCTCGACGGCCGGCCACAGGTCTTCGGTGTTGGTGCGCCGGCTCAGCTCGGCCAGCGCGACGCGGTCGATTCGCCAGCGGTAGCTCGCGCCCTCGCGCGTCACGTTCAGGAGCAGCCATTCGACGATGTCGTCGGGCACCCCCCGGCGGCGGAGGTGGACCCGGAACACGTCGCGGCTCGGAGCGGTGGCGGGGGCGCTGGCCAGGGCCTCGACGAGCCGCGTGGTCTCGCCGTCGCGCTCGACGACGGGCGAGGGGGTGATGTCGAGGAGCGTCACGCGGGCCACCCCGGCCGGCTCCAGGAGGCCGGCCCGCAGCGCCACGCGGCCGCCGAGCGAGTGACCCACGATCGGGAGCGGGGTGGCCAGACCGAGAGCCCGGGCCGTGCCGAGGACATCGCCGGCCAGGGTGGCGAGATCGGCGCCCGGGGGAAGCGGCGGCGAGGCGCCGTGGCCCGTCAGGTCGAAGGCGAAGACGGAGTAGGCCGGGGCCCGCTCGGCCAGCTGGCGCGCGAGCGTGGCCAGGTTCCGGGCCGCGCCCAGGAATCCGTGGAGGAGCACCAGCGGCCGCGCTCCCTGGCCGGCGCGGAGATACGCGAGTGGGGCCGCCGGCGCGTGCTCGGTCAACCGGCCCGGTGCCGCCCACACATGACGATTCAGCGCTCGACGGGGACGAGGCGCCCGCGCGCCGTGGCGAGGAGACGCCCGGTCCCCACTATCACCGGGCTGGCCCGCGGCCGTCGAGCCGCTCGATGGTGGTCGTCGACGGTGGCCGGCGGCGCTGGAGCAGCCGGGCGGTCGCCTCGGCCCCTCGGAAGGCCCGCAGGAGGTTCCCGCTGGCGAGCTTGGCCAGCTCCGCGTCGCGCCAGCCGCGGCGGATCAGCTCGGCGAAGAGCCGCGGATAGCCCGAGGTGTCCTCCAGGCCTACCGGCCACTCCTCGTTCCCGTCGTAGTCCCCGCCGATGCCCACGTGGTTCACCCCGGCCAGCCGGCGGGCGTGATCGACGTGGTCGGCCACCTGGGCGATGGTCGCCTTGGGGAGCGGGTGGTCGGCGAAGTAGGCGCGCTCGATCCGCCGCCGCTCGGCGCGGTCGGCGACGCCCTCCGTCCGCTTCTTCACCTCCACCATGCCGGCCGCGTACGCCCGGGCGGCATCAGGCGAGACGAAGGGGCCGACGAAGGTGATCATGACGACGCCCCCGTTCGACCCGAGCCGGGACAGGATCGCGTCGGGGACGTTGCGGGGCACGTCGGTGAGGGCCCGGCACGAGGAATGGGAGAAGATGACCGGCGCCTCCGAGACACGGAGGGCGTGATCCATGACCGCCGGTGAGACGTGGGCGAGATCCACCAGCATCCCCAGGCGATTCATCTCCCGGATGACTTCCTCGCCAAAGGCGGTGAGGCCTCCGTGCCGGGAGGCGTCGCTGGCCGCGTCGGCCCAATCGTGGGTGACGTTGTGGGTGAGGGTCATGTACCGTACGCCCAGGTCATAGTAGGCGCGCAGGGCGCCGAGCGAGTTCTCGATGGCGTGCCCGCCCTCGACCCCGAGGAGCGACGCGACCCGTCGGCGCCGGAATGCCTGCAGGATGTCGGCCGTCCCCAGACAGAGCGCCAGACGCTCGGGGTAGCGCGCGATCACGCGACGGGCGATGTCGATCTGCTCGAGCTGGAGGCGCGCGAAACCCTCGGCCTTGGCGTCTCCGGGAATGTAGACCGACCAGAACTGCCCTCCCACCCCACCGGCGCGCAGACGCGCGAGGTCGGTGTCGCCCGGGGAGCGCTTCCGGAGGTCGTAGGCCTCCACGTCACGGGGCGCCGTGGCATGGTTCCGGATCGCCCAGGCGAGATCGTTGTGGCCATCGATGATGGGGTGCTGCGCGAGGAGTCGCCGCGCGCGCCGGAGCACGCCACCCTCGGGCGGATGGCCGCTGACCGCGCGCCTCACCGCTTGGCGAGCCAGACGCGCCGGAGCCGCATCCGCCCGTCGGGGATCCCGTCCCGCCAGAGACCGCGCCCGTACCGTCCGCATTCACGTGCTCCTTCCGAGAGACTCGAGGTCGACGATGGCCGCTCCAGAGATACGCCGCCGCGGGAGGCATCGTCAAGCGACTCCTTGATACGGGGCTACCTTGACGCCGCGCCTGTTTGGGTAGATTCTCGGGCGCGGCGAGCGACTGGAATGGCACCCCACCGGACTGCGAGCCCGGAGCCAGGGCGACCAGGAGCGGGGGTTGCCCGTGGAGCAAGGAAGCACGGGGTCTCCCACAGTCCATGTGCCGCGAGAACGGCCTCGTCAACTCGTCAAGAACGCCGCGAGGATGATTGGATAGATTGCCCGGTCGTTTTACGCCGAGAAGGGGGCGGGAATCGGCCCATATAAGATACTCAGATTTGTATCATTTGGCCCCTAGCTTGTGGTTCAATGGTTCACCGTCAACGTTACTTCAGCGCGTCGGGCAACCAGCGTCTGGGCGAGGGCCGCGAGCCCCTCGGAAGCAAAAAGGGGAATCGACATGAAGACAATCACGTTGGCGCTCAGCGTATTGGCCGCAGTGGCCGTGTGCCTGGCGTGTAGCTCGATCGCCGACGCGCAGGCGACGCGAACCTGGGTCTCGGGCGTGGGCGACGATGCCAATCCTTGCAGCCGTACGGCTCCCTGCAAGACATTCGCTGGCGCGCTCTCGAAGACGGCAGCGCGCGGTGAGATCTCGGTGCTGGACCCCGGCGGGTTTGGGGGCGTGACGATCACCAAATCCATTACCCTCAACGGCGACGGATCGCTGGCCGGCATCCTCGTGGCCGGCACGAACGGGATCGTCATCAATGCGGGCGCGAACGATGTCGTAATCATCCGGAGCATTTCCATCACCGGAGTGGGCACCGGCTTGAGCGGCATTCGAATCGTGTCCGCGAGGCACGTGCACGTCGAAAACTGCACCATTCACAACTTTGCAAACTTCGGCATCGAGGGAGTGAACGGCACCAACCCGCTCGGACTCTCAGTCTTCAACACGACGGTCACATCCACCAACGTTGGGATAAGGCGATCGGCTCTCGCCGGCAACACCGCCTCGATCCGGAATGTCCGGGTTCATAGATCTGCTTTTGGTATCGACATACTGGGTGGAAAGGCCGCAGTGAGTGATTCGGTCGTCAGCCACCAGACCAACATCGGCGTCGTTGCTGAAGGGACCTCGGTATTGAACATCGCCGGTACCGTGGTCAGCGGCAACGCCACCGGCGTGAACGCCTTTACCTCCGGCTCGACCATCAACCTCGCCAACAACGATATCT
Organism: Candidatus Methylomirabilota bacterium; assembly: GCA_036005065.1. Lineage (NCBI taxonomy): Bacteria > Methylomirabilota (SeqCode) > Candidatus Methylomirabilota bacterium. Next base: position 7,770 of record DASYQW010000354.1, read on the forward strand.
TCAGCAACAACACAGGCGTGCTCGTCGCCGCCGGCGGGACTTGCAACCGGTTCCAGAACAACCGAATCTTCGGCAACTCACTGGCGAACATCACCGGGACGTGTAACGTCCAGAGCGACCAGTAGCACTCTGATGTCCGCGGTCCCTGGGGCTCGAGGACCGGCTCGACTTCTGCGAAGGGGCCTTCATGTCTTCTTCTATGAAGCGGCTGGCACCGCCTCTTCTGACATTTGCTTCAGCTGTCGACCCGACAGACGGGTCGGGAAAGAGGCTCTCGGATGAACACAGCCCGGTTCCCGGCGTTCCTCGTGACGTTGCTGCTCTCAGGTATCCTGCCTCTCGACGTGCCCGCGCAAGCGAGCGGTGACTCCTCGGCGACGGGATACGTGACCGTCGCCCGTGAGGATGGGTCGCTGACCGTGTCCTTCAGCGCGGTAGGCCGCGCGGATGCCGTGGCCGGTCAGATCGACATCCACGATTCTTCGCCTCTCCCGGATCAAGACGTCGATGGGACCGGGGACTCCGCACTGGCTGGGTCGCCACATGGTGTGGCACTGCAGGCCGAGGTCAATTGTCTGGCGGTGGACGGTGACACGGCGATCGTGGGCGGCGAGGTGACGCGCTCGAACCTCGCGCGATATCTCGGAAAGCAGGTGCTGCTGTTCGTCGAGGACAGCGTAAAGTCGCAAGGGAGATTCACCTGGGGATTCTACGAGCCACAAAAGCATGTCTTCTGTGGCACCTTTCCCTGGGCCGCCTACACACCAGAGAGGACCGCGGGAGGTAGTCTCCAGGTACAGCGATAGCGGAGGCGCGGCCCACGCGACGAGACGCCTTGTTGCGAATCAGACGGAACTGCACAACACCCCAAGGACCGCAGATTTCCGCAGGCTAACACGCCTTCCGAGGCGCCCGGCTCCGTTCTCGTATCGCCTGGTCTGTCGTCGAGTTGGGCTAAGCGAGCCCCGAGGCTTCCTTGCCTACCCGCGCCTCGCCGTTCCGTCGATCCGCCGGCTGCGCCCGGACTCGGCCTTGGTCTTGGTCTTCCTGCCGCCACCCCCGCCTGGGCGGCCCCCGCCGTTTCCGGCCCCGCCGACGGCGTCCGCCCCCAGACCCTACAAATCGTCGAGCGACTCCTTGACCCTTCGCCACCGACGGGCTAGCCTGGGCGACACATGATGGCATCCCGACGCGACGACGGCGCCTGGAGTCTCGGCCCCACCGGTGAGTGGCGGCCCGAACAGCGGCCGGTGGCCCTCGGCCTCCGCGGGATGGTCGCGTCCGCCCATCCCGTGGCGGCGGCCGTGGGCCTGACCATCCTCCAGCGCGGCGGCAACGCCTTCGACGCCACGGTGGCGGTGGCTGCCGCCGAGGGCGTTCTCCTGCCGATGATGTGCGGACTCGGCGGCGACGCCTTCGCCGTGCTGTACGACGCGCGGCGGCGTGACCTGGTCGGGCTCAACGGCAGCGGCGTGGCGGCGGCGGGTGCCACCCGCGAGTACTACGTGAGTCACGGCTTCCGGACGATGCCACTGGACGGGGTCCACTCGGTCGGGGTTCCGGGCGCGGTCAGCGTGTACGAGGCTCTCTGGAAGCGCTACGGCACCTTGCCCTGGGCCGAGCTGTGGGCGCCGGCGATCCGACTGGCCGAGGAGGGAGTCGCCATCACCGAGCACGTCAGCCACCGGATTGCCGAGCGCGCCGACCTGCTGGCCCGGTATCCGGCGTCCGCCCGCGTCTTCCTTCCCGGTGGGCAGCCGCCGGCGGCGGGCGCGCGCTGGGCAGCCCCCGAGCTCGCCCGCAGCCTGCGCCTGGTCGCCCAGGGTGGCGCCGACGTGTTCTACCGTGGCGAGCTGGCCTCCCGCCTGCGGGCTTTCCTCGGGCGCGAAGGGGCTCTGTTCGCACCCGAGGACTTCGCCGGCCAGGAAGCCCAGGTCTACCCGCCCATCGCCACCGACTACCGCGGCGTGACCGTGTACGAGACTGCGCCCCCCTCGCAGGGATTCCTGCTCCTCGAGCAGCTCAACATCCTGGAGGGTTTCGACCTCGCCGCCCTCGCGCCGCTCGGCGCCGATCGGATCCATCTCCTGGTCGAGGCGAAGAAGCTCGCCTTCGCCGACCGGAATCGCCACGCCGGCGACCCGGCCGTCGTCCGCTGGCCCCTCGCGCAGCTCATCTCGAAGGCCCACGCCGCCCAGCGTCGCCGCGCGATCGACCCGCGCCGGGCCGGCGCCCCCGAGGGAGCGCTGGTCCCCGAATACAGCGCCGACACGAGTTACTTCGCCGTCGCCGACGGTGATGGCAACGCCGTCTCGTTCATTCACAGCCTGTCCGCCTCGTTCGGCTCCGGGGTGCTCGCCGGCGACACCGGGATCATGCTCAACAACCGGGCCGGCCGAGGCTTCTCCCTGGAAGACGGCCACCCGAACGTCCTGGCCCCGGGCAAGCGGACGATGCACACGCTCAACGCGTACCTGATCTGCCGCGATGGCCGGCCCTGGCTCGTCGGCGGGACCCCGGGCGGCGACCAGCAGACCCAGTGGAGCGTCCAGGCGATCACGAATGTCCTCGATCACGGCATGTCCCTGCAGGCCGCGGTCGAGGCGCCCCGCTGGTTCAGTTTCCCCGGCACCGATCCCGCGAACCTGGACAAGGCCATGGTGCTCCGCGCGGAGCAGCGTGTGCCGGAGGCGACGCGTCAGGAGCTCGAGGCCCGCGGCCACGTCGTCGAGACCTTCGGCCCCTGGAGCGGCGGCGGCGCCGCGCAGCTGATCCAGATCGATCAGGCGAGTGGGCTCATCAGGGGCGCGAGCGACCCGCGGGCGGGCGGCCTCGCGCTTGGCTTCTGATCCCGGCCCCGCCCCCGCCACGCTTGTCGAGCCTCCGGTCCTGGGCTTCGTCCGTCACCATGGAGCGCGACGCCGCGATCCTCTTCTGGCTATTCGTGGGGTGCCACGCCCTGGTGTGGATCGTCGTCCCGACCCTCGCCGTTCCGACGGTGCACCGCGAGGTGATCGAGACGATCAACTGGGGGAAGTACTTCCGGTGGAGCTACTGGCAGCATCCTCCGTTGCAGACCTGGTTCATCGAGGTCTTCCTCCGGGTGTTCGGCCGAGGCTCGGTGGGGGTCTATCTGGCCAGTCAGGTCAGCCTGTCCGTGTGCTTCTGGGCGGTTTGGCGATTCGCGCGGGACGTGCTCAGCCCCGGCCACGCTCTGCTCAGCGTCCTCGTGCTCGAGGGCATCCTCTACTACAACTACAACACCCCGAAGTTCAATCACGACGGGCTCCAGCTCCCGCTGTGGGCCCTGACCGTCCTCACGGTCTGGCGCGCGCTGACGCGCGGCGGCTCTGGACGCTGGGGGCTGGCCGGCTTCGTCGCGGGGCTCGGCGTGCTGAGCAAGTACACGATCCTCGTCTTGCTCGGGCCGCTGGGGCTGCTCGTGCTCGTCCATCCGCACGTGCGCCGCCACCTGGCCACACCCGGCCCCTATCTGGCCCTCGTCGCCTTCGTCCTCACCGTGACGCCGCACGTGCGCGAGCTCATCGACATCGACTTCTCCACGATCGCGTTCTTCCTGGCCCGCGCCGAGCGGCGGGGCTGGTTCGCACACCTCGACCATCCCCTGCGATTCGCCGTCTCGCTCGCCTTCGTTCTGGCTCCAGTCGGGTTACTGGTCGCCGCTCTCGGCCCGGGCTCGCGGGGCGAGCGGGACGAGCCCGCCCCGAACGGCTTCACGCGCGCCTTTCTGTTCACGGTCGCCCTGGCGCCGGTGCTGCTGGTCCTGCTCTTCTCCGTGATCACCGGGCGCAAGCTCTACGCCGGCTGGAGCACCCCGTTCTGGTCGTTCACCGGGGTCTGGCTGCTCTACCACCGGCGGCCGGCGCTGACCGAGCGGGTGATCCGCCGGTTCGGCTACGCCGTCCTCGGACTCGCCATCTTCTGGGCGGTCGTGTTCGCCGGGCAGTTCCTCCTCGGCCCGGCGCTCACGGGCAAGCGGAATCCCGAGCTCTTCCCGGCCCGGGCCATCGCCGGTCACGTGACGCAGGAATGGCGCCGGCGGTACGGGACGCCGCTCCCGGTGGCGGCGGGACACAAATGGTTCGTCGAGAACGTCGGCTACTACTCACCGGACCGCCCCGACGTGTACGACCTCGACGACCCCGATCCGGCCAAATACCTGGGGACCAGCGACGTCGACTTCAACCGCCGGGGCGGCGTCATCGTGTGGGACGCGAGCGTCGAGGGGGACCGGATGCCGGGCGCCTGGCGCGCGCGCTTCCCGGATTCCCAGCCTCAGCCGGCGATCGCGTTCCCCTGGCTGACGTGGGCGCGGGTCCCTCCGGTGCGCCTCGGCTGGGCGGTCCTGGCGGGGGCGCCGCGCGCCGACGGAAAGTAGAGGCATGCCATGAAGGTCACCGCCATCGAGAGCTTCGTCCTGCGTATCCCGACCTCGAAGCCGATCGCGCTCGACTTCCCGGAGCACCGGCTCGTGGTGGCGGAGATCCGGACCGACGAGGGCCTCGTCGGGCTCGGCTACAGCCTGGCCTTCGGCGGCGGCGGGGCCGAGGCGATCCAGGTCTATCTGGAGACCCGGCTCAAGCCGCTCCTGCTCGGCGAGGACCCGCTCTTCGTCGAGCGGCTCTGGGGGCGGATGTACCGCGCCGACCGAGGCATCAAGCGGCAGGGCGTGGCGGCCTACGCCCTGAGCGCGCTGGACATCGGCCTCTGGGACCTGGTCGGCAAGGCCGCCCACCTCCCCCTCTACAAGCTGTGGGGGGCCGCCACCGACCGGATCCCGGCCTACGGGAGCGGCGGCTGGCCGAGCTACTCGGTGGAGGACCTCGTCGGCGAGGCCCGACGCTACGTCGCGCTGGGGTGCCGCTACTACAAGCTGAAGATCCATCACCCGGATCCGCGCGTGAACCGGCAGCGGGTCGAGGCCGTCCGCCAGGCCGTGGGCGACGACGTCGGGCTGATGGTCGACGTGAACCAGCGGCTGGACGTCCTCGGCAACATCCGGCAGGCCCGGCTGCTGGAGGATCTCGACCTCGTCTGGTACGAGGAGCCGGTGCTGGCCGACGACCTGGCGGCCTGCGCCGAGGTGGCCCGCGCCATCGGGATCCCGGTGGCGACCGGCGAGAACAACTACACGCGGTTCGAGTTCCGGGAGCTCTGCGAGCGGCGAGCCGCCCGCTATCTCATGCCCGACGTCTGCCGGGCGAACGGGTTCAGCGAGACGCTCCGCATCGGACACCTGGCGGCGGCCCACCAGGTCCGCGTGTCGCCCCATGTGGTCCACGAGCTTTCGCTCCACGTCGCGGGGGCGCTCCCGAACGGCTTCCTCGTCGAGTTCATCGACTGGACCCCGCCCGACCTCTTCGTCGAGATGCCGCGGTGCGAGGATGGGCACTTCCGGATCCCGGACCGGCCCGGCCACGGGATGGCCCTGGCCCCCGACGCCGCCCGCAAGTACCGCCTGCGGTAGAAAGGGACACAGGCCGATGCGACCCACCCTGCTCGCCTCGATCGTCGCCGTGCTGATCAGCGCCTCGGGCGCGTCCGCCGCCCCGCCGGAGCCGAAGAGCGAGGAGCAGAAGATGCTCTACGCCCTCGGCCTCGCGCTGAGCCAGAGCCTGGCCCCGTTCGCCCTGAGCGAAGCCGAGCTCGAGCTGGTCAAGACCGGGCTCACCGACGGCGCCCTCGGCAAGGAGCGGAAGGTGGACCTCTCGGCCTACGGGCCGAAGATCCAGGAATTCCAGCGAACGCGGGTGGCAGCGGCGGCCGCCGTCGAGCGCAAGGCGGGGCAGGCCTTCCTCGACAAGGCGGCGGCCGAGAAGGGCGCCACCCGGACCGCGTCGGGCCTCGTCGTCACCACGCTCAAGCCCGGCGCCGGCCCATCGCCCAAAGCCACCGACACGGTGAAGGTCCATTACCACGGGACGCTGATCGATGGCTCGGTCTTCGACAGCTCCCGGGAGCGCGGCCAGCCGGCGACGTTCCCGCTCGGCAACGTGATCCGCTGCTGGACCGAGGGTGTGCAGCTCATGAAGGCGGGGGGCAAGAGCCGGCTGGTGTGCCCCCCGGACCTCGCCTACGGAGACCGCGGCGCCCCGCCCAAGATCAAGCCCGGCGCCACCCTCGTGTTCGAGGTCGAGCTTCTCGAGATCGTGAAGTAGCCCGAGCCGAGCGCCCGATGGACCAGGGGCCCGCCCCGGAGGATCGGCGAAGGAGCTGGTCGGCGGTCGGGGCGGGCTTCACGGTGCTCTTCGTCTGCACGGGAGTCAACTTCTCCTTCGGCATCCTCTTCAAGCCGATCCTCGCCGAGTTCGGCTGGGACCGATCCACCCTGGCGCTGGCGGCGACGGCCAGCCTCGCCGTCAACGCGCTCGGCCAGCCCGTCATCGGCTCCCTGATCGACCGGGTCGGGCCTCGCCGGGTCATCCTCCCGGCCATGGCGTTGATGGCGCTCGGGACGGCCCTGGTGAGCCTCGCCCAGCGGCCGTGGCAGCTGATCTTCCTCTACGGCGCGGTGGCGGCCGTCGGCTACACCGGCGCCGGTATTCTCCCGATCTCGGTGCACATCACCCGCTGGTTCCCGGCGGAGCGAGGCTTCGTGATGGCGCTCGGGGCCTGCGGGTTCTCGCTCGGCCACCTGGTGTTCACCCAGGTGGCGGCCTACGCCGCCGCCGCCGTCGGCTGGCGCCGGACCTATACCGTGCTGGCCGGGATCCTGGGCGTCTTCTGGGCGATCATCGCCGCCTGGCTCCGCGACGCGCCGGGTCCGCCGGCGCGGCGAGAGTCGTCTTCAGGGCCGGCGCCGGAGGGCGCTCGATCCCTCGACCGCCGGGCCGCGCTGGGCACGGCCGGGTTCTGGTGCATGACGGTCGGGCTCATGGGCTGCGGCTTCACCGACTTCCTCCTCACGACCCACCTGGCGCCCTTCGCCACCGACCTCGGCCTGTCGCCGGCGGTCGCGGCCAACGCCGTGAGCCTGTGGGCAGCGGCCAACATCGCCGGCATCCTGGTCGCCGGGACCCTGGCCACTCGGATCGGGTCGCGCGGGGCCCTGGTCGCGACCTACCTGGTGCGAGCCTCGGCGCTCTTCCTCCTCACCCGGGTGCGCGACACCGAGGGACTCTACCTCTTCGCCGTCCTCTTCGGCGCGACGTTCTTCACGACGGCGCCCTTGAGCGCCACCCTGGTCGGGCAGCTGTTCGGCCCCGGCCACCAGGGGATGATCTTCGGAGCCGCCAACCTCTTTCATCACCTGGCCGGCGCGCTCGGAGCCTATGCCGGCGGCCTCGCCTTCGACCTGACGCGGAGCTACCGGGCGATCTTCCTGGCCAGCGGAATCCTGGTCATGGCGTCGGCGGCCGTCACGGCGCTGGCCCGGCCCCCGGGCGGCCGGCGGCCGTGAAGGGGAGGCTCCGAGGTCAGCTCAGTCGCGGAACGCGGACTCGTTGCGCCTGATCCGGTCGATCTCCGAGCAGGACGGCCGGTCGCCGTCGAAGTCCCGGAATCGGGTGGACTCGAACGCCCGGCTGCTGTCCCGCGGGAGATCGCGGATCTCGGCGTCGGCCAGCCCGATCTCCCGATCGCGGCGGTTGAACGCCCGCCAGCTCAGGAACACCCGCAGCGTGTGTCCGCCCTCGTTCCTCACCGTGCCGCGGACCACGCAGCCCCCCGATACCGAGACGAGGCTCTGCGATTCCACGACGACGTCGTCGTCGTGGTCGTGCCACCGGCCGCACCCGAACGCGACGCTCGTCATCGCCAGAACCAGGAAGAGACGGATGAGTGCGTTCATGATGCCCTCCGTGCCGACCCTACCGCCGACGGGCCACGCCGGTCAAGAGCGGTCCGGCCGGCTTGCTCGCCGCGGCGCCCTCGTCTATGATCGCTCCGCGCGCCGAAGGCGTGCACACACCCACCCGGGAGGAGAGAGCGCGTGCGACACAACACGGCAAAGGCGAAGCTGGCCGCCGGCCGACCGGTGAGCGTGATCAATCCCACCTACACCGCCGCCGGCCTCGTCGAGCTGGTGGCGCGACTCGGGTTCGACGTGATCTTCATCGACTGCGAGCACGGGCCGGCGGGCTGGGACGACGTGGAGAACATGGTGCGGGCGGCCGAGCTCGCCGACGCGACGCCCATCGTCCGGGTCCAGGCCAACGACGCCTCCACTATCACCCGAGCGCTGGATCGGGGTGCCGGCGGTGTCCAGGTCCCGCACGTCAACACGCGGGCGGAGGCCGAGGCCGCCGTGCGTCATGCCAAGTTCGCCCCCCTCGGCCACCGTGGCTTTGCCGGCGGGCGCTCGGCCTTCGGGGAGAAGATGGCCGACTATACGCGCCGGGCCAACGAGGAAACGATGGTGGTGGCGATGCTCGAGGAGGCCGAGGCCCTCGAGAACCTCGACGACATCTTGAAGGTCGAGCACGTCGACGTCTTCTTCGTCGCCCCGGGGGACCTCGCCCAGTCGATGGGCCACCCGGGGCAGATGGACCACCCGAAGGTCCAGGCCGCCATCGACGACGCCGTCGCCCGGATCCGCGCCGCCGGGCGCGCCCCGGGCGTCCTCAGCCGGCCGGCCACCGTCCAGCGGTATCTCGAGCGGGGCGCCCTCTTCTTCTACGTGTCGCTCGCGCACCTGCTGGACCCCGGCGTCAAGGACTTCCTGGCCGCCGTGAGCCGGTCCTGAGCGGCCCTCGGCGGCGCGAGCGAGGTAGGACGAAGGAGACCCCACATGAGCGACGCGACGGCCATGAAGAGTCAGCTCGCCCGGCTGGCCGCGCACATCACGGCCATGCGGCTCGCGATCGACACGCTCCAGCGTCACCTCCACGACTCCGAGGCGGTCATGGCGGCCCTGCTGGAGCAGCAGCACGGCGTGGCCGGACGCGCCGAAGGGTTGAGGGCCCCCGAGGAGCGCGGCTCGTAGAGATCGCGCCGGTCCCGGGCGGTCTCGCGAATCCCCTGCGCGCCGTCGCCCCTGGCTACTCGCGGAACTCCTGGTCGAGGATCTCGCGGATGAAGCGGTCGAGGGACACCGGGTAGAAGCGGACGTCGGGCGAGACGATGACGCCCGTGTTGATGACCTCCAGGCGGGCCAGCTCGTCGAGGATCCCCTCGAGCGCCCGCTGCGCGTCGCGGTCCTGGCGCCGGATCTTCAGATCCTCGCTCTCCAGCGCGATCCGCGACGCGTAGCGGAAGCTGAAGACCCGGGCTACCAGGGCCCGGTCCATCAGCTCCGTCTCGCGGAAGACGTCGCCGTAGGTCGGCCCCTCCTCCCAGGGGCGAAGCACCAGCCGCGGCGAGACGCGGATGCGTCCTCGCACCTCGACGGACCGACCGGGGCGCTCGGGCTCGGATCCGACCAGGATGTAGGGAAGGACGTGGTAGCCCGCGACGATTCCGGCCAGGGGCTTCCGCACGACCTTCGTGTCCTCGAAGACGTGCCGCAGGAGCTCGCGGTCGTTCCAGTCCTCGAACATCCCCTCTAGTGTAACGCCTCGGCCGGCGCGCGCTCGGTCCCGGTATAGGAGCGAGAGCCGTGTAGGAAAATCGCCAAATTCGTCGCGCCGTCGCGCTCGGCCCGGGGGCCCGGGACCCTCCCAGGTGGCGCTGGTGGCCGAGAACCTCGGCCGGGGTGTCGGACGCTTCCGCGGCCTGGTGGCCGACATCCGCCGGCACGCGGGTTTCGGCGTATGATCACGCGGAGAAGATGATGAGCCTCTCGGCTTCCGTCGCGATCGTCACCACGCACTTCTCCAGAGGAGCCTGACATGCCCAGAGCCCCGGTCCACGGCGTCAACCTGTTCTATGAAGAAGTCGGGCAGGGGGCCCCGCTCATCTTCGTACACGAGTTCGCCGGCGACTACGAGAGCTGGCGTCCTCAGGTGGGCTTCTTCGCGCGGCGCTACCGCACCATCGCGTTCAACGCCCGCGGCTACCCGCCCTCGGACGTCCCGGATGATCCCGCGGCGTACTCCCAGGGGCACGCGGTCGAGGACATCAAGGGGGTCCTCGATCACCTCGGCATCGAGCAGGCCCACGTCTGCGGACTCTCCATGGGCGGCTACGCGACGCTCCACTTCGGGCTGACGTATCCCGATCGGGCGCGCTCGCTGGTCGTCGCCGGGTGCGGCTACGGCAGCGGGGCCGAGCGCGAGGCGTTCCGGAAGGACACCGCGCTCGTCGTCGAGCGCTTCGAGGAGGACGGCATGGAGAAAGTGGCCGATTTCTACAGCCGTGGCCCGACGCGGGTCCAGTTCATGGAGAAGGACCCCAAGGGGTGGCAAGCCTTCCGCGATCGGCTGGCGGCCGGGTCGGCCCGCGGGCACGCCCTGACGCTGCAGGGCGTCCAGATGACGCGCCCCTCCGTGTTCGACCTCGGCGACCGCCTGGCCGGGCTCCGGGTGCCGACCCTCGTCGTCACGGGAGACGAGGACGAGCCGTGCCTGGAGCCGGCGATCTTCATGAAGCGGAAGATCCCGGCGGCCGGGCTGGCCGTGATCCCCAAGTCCGGGCACACCATCAACCTCGAGGAGCCCGACGCGTTCAACCGCGCCGTGCTGGACTTCCTCACCGCCGCGGAGTCGAGGCGCTGGACTCCCCGCCACCCGGACTCCTTGAGCCGGTCCGCCATCCTCCCCGTCACCGAGCGAGGGAGCCGCTGATGGCCCTCCCGCTGGCGCACATCCGGGTGATCGACCTCACGCAGGCGCGCTCCGGTCCGACCTGCGTGCGCCAGCTCGCCGACATGGGCGCCCGCGTGGTCAAGGTCGAACCTCCCGTCGGGCGCGAGGGTGACTCGCAGGCCCGCCATGGCTCGGATTTCCAGAACCTGCACCGGAACAAGCAGTCGCTGACGCTGGACCTCAAGTCGGCCCGGGGAATCGCCGTCCTCCTCCGCCTCGTGGAGCGCGCCGACGTGCTCGTCGAGAACTTCCGTCCGGACGTGAAGACGCGCCTGGGCATCGACTACGCCGCGCTCCGGCGAGTCAACCCCCGGCTGATCTACGGCTCCATCTCGGGGTTCGGCCAGGACGGCCCGTACCGTGATCGGCCCGGCTACGATCAGATCGCCCAGGGCATGGGCGGCCTCATGTCGGTCACCGGCGTGCCGGGACAGGGGCCGGTCCGGGTGGGCATCCCGGTGGCCGACTTGACCGCCGGTCTCTTCCTCGCCCAGGGCATCCTGGTGGCGCTGCTCGAGCGCGAGCGCTCGGGCGAGGGCCAATGGGTTCAGACCTCGCTGCTCCAGGCGATGGTCACCATGCTCGACTTCCAGGCGACGCGCTGGCTGATCGACGGGGAAGTGCCGCCACAGGCGGGCAATGACCATCCGACCGGGATCCCGACGGGCGTCTTCCGGACCCGCGACGGCCACATCAACATCGCCGCGTCCGGCCAGAAGATGTTCGCCCGGCTGTGCGCGGCGCTCGGCACCGAGCGGCTCCTCGACGACCCCCGCTTTCTGACCCCGGCCAACCGCTCTCACCACCGGTCCGAGCTCAACGCCGAGCTGCAGAAGGTCCTCGAAGAGAGGCCGAGCCACGACTGGATCGAGGCGCTCAACGCCGCCGGGGTACCGGCCGGGCCGATCTTCGACATCCGGGAGGTGTTCGAGAACGAGCAGGTGGTCCACCTGGGGCTCGCCCAGCCGGTCCACCACCCGACGCTCGGCGAGCTGCGGCTCCAAGGCCTGCCGGTCGTCCTGTCGCGGACTCCGGGCGCCGTCCGGACGGCGGCGTCGGATCCGGGGGCCCACACCGAGGAGACCTTGGCCGAGCTCGGCTTCACCCCGGCCGAGATCGCCCGGCTGCGCGCCGACGGCGTCGTCTGAACTGAATCGGAGGCCCCCTCCGAGATCGTTGCGGCGGCAAAGCCGCCGCCCGGAGCTGAACATCCGGACCCGGGGCGTCGGGCCTCCCATATGACCGGTTCCGGTATCCGCTTTGCTAACCCGTGGGCTAGAGGCCCGTCATGAGCATCCTCGTGTTCCCCAACGGGTTGCGGCGGAAGCGGCGGCCCGCCCTGAGGCTCCGGCTCAACCCCACGTCGCATCGGCATTTCCACTACTGCGAGGCGTGTGACCGGCAGTGGCCGCACCCGGGGGAAGGCCCGGCCTGCGTCCGGCACTGGGCCTGGCGGTGCCCGGGCTGCCAGCCCGATCAGGGGGAGTCGGTCTACCGCCGGTCCGCCTAGTTTCTCCGGGGGGGTCTCGGAAGACCCCCCCGATGCCCCCCTCGGCTGCGGCGGCACAGCCGCCGCTCGGAGCGCTGCTCGATGCGTCGCGCGCTCGGAGCGAGCGGCCGGGTTACTCCGACACGCTCCTAGGTCATTTCGGGGGTCTGCTCGAGGCGGCCGCGCTCGAGGCGGGCTGACCGGTTGCTCCGACAGCCTGACCCGGCCGTCGGCGCCGAGGCGCGCCGGCGGCGGACCGTTCGGCTTGACTGTGCCGGCTTCCGCATGGCATAAGTCGGCCTGCGCATGCGGCGTCGCTCGCGTCGATGATCCACCACCGATGGCTCCAGCTGGGGGCTGGCATCGTGGCCCTGGTGGCCGTGGCCAATCTCCAGTACGGCTGGACGCTCTTCGTCGACCCCATCAACCGAGCCCACCACTGGGGCCGCGCGGAAATCCAGTTCGCCTTCACGCTCTTCGTGCTCGCGGAGACCTGGCTCGTTCCGTTCGAGGCCTACCTGGTCGACCACATCGGGCCGCGTCTCGTGGTGGCCGCCGGTGGATTCTTCGCCGCCGCGGCCTGGGGCATCAATGCCTGGGCCCAGTCCCTTCCGATGCTGTACCTGGGCGGCGCGGTCGGCGGGCTCGCCACCGGTTGCGTCTACGGAACCGCGATGGGCAGCGCGCTCAAGTGGTTCCCCGATCGTCGCGGCCTGGCCGCCGGACTCACCGCGGCCGCGTTCGGCGCCGGCGCGGCGCTCACCATCGCGCCGATCGAGGACATGATCCGGGAAAGCGGCTATCAGTCTACCTTCTTGAGATTCGGGCTCCTCCAGGGGCTCGTCGTCCTGGTGGCTGCCACGGTCCTGCGGGCGCCTCGGCCGGGCGAGATCCCGGCGGTCGACAAGCCCACCGTTCAGCAGTCGGGCCGGGACTTCACGCCGCTCGAGACGGTGCGGACGCCCGCCTTCTGGCTGCTCTACGCCATGTTCACCATGGTGGCGACCGGCGGCCTCATGGCCACCGCCCAGCTCGGCCCGATCAGCGACGACTTCAGGGTCGGCGACCGCCCGGTCTCGCTGCTGGGGATCACGTTGCCGGCGCTGACCTTCGCCCTCTCGATGGACCGCGTGCTGAACGGGATCACTCGACCCTTGTTCGGCTGGCTGTCGGACCACCTCGGCCGGGAGCGGACGATGTTCCTGGCCTTCGGGCTGGAGGGGGCGGCCATTCTCGCCCTGGTCCACCTGGCCCACGACCCGATGATGTTCGTCGTGCTCTCGGGTCTGGCGTTCTTCGCCTGGGGCGAGATATTCAGCCTGTTCCCCGCGCTCTCGGGGGACATGTTCGGCCGGAGGTTCGCCACCACCAACTACAGCCTGCTCTACACGGCCAAGGGCGTGGCGGCGCTGATGGTGCCGATCGGCAGCCTCGTGTCGGCCGCGACCGGAAGCTGGAAGCCGATCTTCTTCACGGCGACCGCGCTCGACTGGACGGCCGCGCTCCTGGCGCTGCTCGTGCTGCGACCGCTCCGGGCCCGCTCCTCGCTGTAGATGATGGGAGGGGGCCTCGACGGCCCCTCCCAAACCTCCCCCAGGAGTAAGGTTGCGCGGGCGAAGCCCGCGCTCGAAGCGGAACACCAACCCGGGGCGGTTGGGCGATCCTTCGCGCTCGGTCACTCCGAGAGACCCGTATCCGATCGCCGGCCGGCGGTGGCGGGGCGGCCGCGTAGTCTCTCCATTTCCTCCGTTCGAGAACTGCGGCACACTAGAGCGGTATGCAGAAAGCCGGTGCCGGAGGCGCGGTTCCCCTCATTGGATTCGCAGGCCTGACCCTGGCGCTCGCGCTGGCCACCGCGGGCGTGGGACAGCCGAAGGTCGAGGTCGTGGCCCGGGGGCTCCAGGTGCCCTGGAGCCTCGCCTTCACCGAGGATGGCCGGCTCCTCGTGACCGAGCGGCCGGGCCGGATCCGTCTCGTCCAGAATGGCCGGCTCGAGACCGCGCCGGTCGCGACGCTGTCGGTCGCGGCCCAGGGCGAAGGGGGCCTCATGGGCCTCGCCGTGGACCCCGACTTCGGACAGAACGGGCACCTCTACGTCTGCTATACGGCGTCCAGAGGGGGATCGGCCGTCAATCGCGTCACGCGGCTGACCCTCCGCGAGCGCGCGGCCGGCGAGGAGCGGATCCTCCTCGACGGGATCCCCGCCGCCGGCATCCACGACGGCTGCCGGCTGAAGTTCGGGCCCGATGGCAAGCTCTACGTCACGACCGGGGATGCGGCCAACCCGCAACTGGCGCAGCACCGGGATTCCCTGGCCGGAAAGATCCTCCGGCTCAACCGGGATGGCACGGTGCCGGGCGACAATCCGTTTCCGGGATCGCCGACCTATTCGCTGGGCCACCGCAATCCGCAGGGGCTCGCCTGGGATTCCGCCCGCCGGCTGCTGGCCGCCGAGCACGGCTCCACGGCCCACGACGAGGTCAACCACATCCAGCCCGGCCGGAACTACGGCTGGCCCGAGGTCACCGGCAAGGGCGGCGCCGGGCGCTACGTGGATCCGATCATCGAGTCGGGCGAGGAGACGTGGGCGCCCTCCGGCATCGCCATCCTGGACCACCATCTCTTCGTGGCCGCGCTGCGGGGACAACGGCTCCTGCGCATCCGGCTGGGCCCGGACCTGTCGGTGGGACACGTGGACGCGCTCCTGAGCGGAAGCTACGGCCGGCTGCGCGACGTCGTGGTCGGGCCCGGCGGAGCCCTCTTCGTGACGACGAGCAACCGCGACGGCCGTGGGTCGCCGGCCGCCGACGACGACCGGGTCCTCCGCGTCACCCCCTGACGGCCGCCCGCCGTCACGGCGGCGCGAGCTCGACGCGCTCCATCGGATCGGATTCGGGGTGGTAATACATCCACTCGTGTGCTCCCTCGGCCACGGTGCGATTGAGCGCCCGGGCATGTCGCTCGTCGAGCTCCCGGATCACCTCGCCCGCCGGCGCCTTCCGGGCCATGATGAGCGCATGCCGAGGGTCGAGGGGCACGCGGACCTCGTCGGCGGCGCCCAGGCCTGACCGATACGCTCCGGCGAGCCCCGGCCGGCTCCACAGGACGACCGGCGTGTCGCCGGTCAGGAGCTGCCGGCTGGAAAAGCGGACGAGCTGCCAGGTTCGGGCCGACAGCAGATGAGCCAGGCGAGGCCCGCTGGACAGCGTGCGCGGCGACGGCTCGCTGCCGGAGACCGTGACGTGGGCGTCCTCGGGTCCGGCAGTCTCCGGCGTCCCCTCCCCGGCGTCCTCGACCGCCTCGGGACGCTCGCGGAGATTCGCCACGATCAGCTCGGTCAGCAGCTCCGCCGTGCGGGCCAGCGTCTCGCGGTGGCCGCGGCCCAGCTGGAGCTGAAAGGCGACGAACAGCGCGAGGTACGCGCGGTTCTCGCCCACCGGGGGAAACGCGCCCTCCAGCATCTGGCCGATCACGTCGGCCGCTCGCACCTCGATCCGGTCGAGCTGCCGGGCGAGGTTCCGCGGCTCCGCGCCGCTCCCCGCGACCTCGTAGAAGCCGGCCATCGCGGTCGCCTCCTCGACGGAGAGCAGGAGCCGCCGGTTCCGGTCGCGCCGTTCCGCCATGAGGCGACCGGCGCCGTCGGCGAACCGCGACAGGAAAGAGTCAGGGACGAGGCGGCGGCGGGCTTCGTCGCTCATGTCGTGGGTTTGCTGCGGCTGGCAGGTTCATCTTCCGTCATTCCGCCGGCGCCGGCAACGCTCGATGGGCGGCCTCGGCGGCCACCCCGGCCCCACGTGTCGCTGGATGTGTTACCCTGACGGGTAGCCGACTGCCGATGCCGCGACGCGGAAGGAGGAGCCCGTGAAAGAGCTGGCGCGCCACATCATGGTGGACTTCCTGCCCATGAAGACGTTCGCCGAGAACCCGCTGATCCTCACCGAGGGGCGCGGGATCCACGTCATCGACGTGGACGGCCGCCGCTACGTCGACGGGCTCTCGGGTACCTTCTGCGTCAATCTCGGTCACGGCAACAAGGCCCTCGCCGAGGCCGCCGCTCGCCAGCTGGAGCGGCTCGTCCTCGCCTGCCCGACGCTCGGAACCAACGACCGCGCGCTCGAGCTGACGCGGGTACTCCTGGACATCCTACCCCGCCAGTACACGACCGTGAAGCTCCTGTCCGGAGGGTCCGAGGTCACCGAGGCCGCCATCAAGATGGCGCGCCAGTACCACAAGCAGACGGGAGCCGCGACGAAGTACAAGGTGCTCTCGCACTACCGCGCCTACCACGGCGCGACCGGCCACGCCCTGGCCGCCGGTGGGTGGCCCGGCTGGCGCGCCGCCTACGAGCCGCTCCCGGGCGGATTCATCCACCTCCACACCCCCGATCCCTACCGGCCGCCGTTCCCCGGCGACCCGGCGACGCTGGGGGTCACGTACGCGCGACTCGTGGAGGAGGTCATCCAGCTCGAAGGCCCGGAGACGATCGCCGCCTTCATCACCGAGCCCATCCTGACGTCGGCGGGCGTCGTCGTGCCGCCCTCCGACTACCTTCCCCGGATCCGCGCGCTCTGCGACCGATACGACATCCTGCTGATCTACGACGAGATCATCACCGGCTTCGGGCGAACCGGCACCCTGTTCGCGGCGGAGCTCTGGGACACCTGGCCGGACATCTTCTGCCTCGGCAAGGGGATGAGCGGCGGCTACGCGCCGCTGGCGGCCAACGTGCTGACCGGCCGGATCGCCGAGGCCTTCTGGGGCGAGGCCGCCGACGCCGTGCAGTTCCACGCCGGTCACACCTACGGTGGGAACCCGGTGGCCTGCGCGGTCGGGCTCGCGGCCATCCGCCAGATCGCCGAGGAGCGCATCGTCGAGAACGCCAAGGCCCGCGGCGCCCAGGCCCAGGCGCGACTCCGCGAGATCCAGGCGCGTCGGCCGGTGATCGGCGACGTGCGCGGCGAGGGTCTCCTGGTCGGCGTCGAGTTCGTCAGGGAGGCGGGCACCCGCGACCCGTTCCCGGCCGAGGTCGGCTTCGGCCTCCGCGTCCGCGAGGCCGCGCGCCGGCGCGGTCTGCTGCTGCGCGCCAGCCACTGGATGGTCGCCCTGGCCCCGCCTCTCACCACCTCGGCGACCGAGATGGACGAGATCCTGGAGATCTTCGAAGCGGCCCTCGACGACGCGCTGGCCGATCCCGCCGTCGCCGCGAGCCTCCGGAGCTAGGAGTGTGTCGGCGTAACCCAACCCGGCGCCGACCACCGAGCGCGTGGTGCATCGAGGAGTGCTCCGAGCGGCGGCTTCGCCGCCGCCACGACGGGGGGGCATCGGGGGGGTCTTCCGAGGCCCCCCCGAAATGACCTAGGACCGGCGAGACCGAGCGGCCCGGGTCGCCCGGCCCTCACTCCTTCGTCTTCAGCTGGCCCTCGTTCTCCCGGATGAACGTCCGGATCTCGTCGGCCACGTCGAGGAGCTTCAGCCACTGCTCCTTGTAGAGCGTGACGGGAAACCGCCCGAGCCCGTACACGGACACCCCGCCCTTGTCGCTCACCCGGAGGCTGATCCCTTTCCGGGCCCGGTTCTTCAACGCCTCGTTCTCGGCGCGGAGGCGCGCCAGCTCGGCCTCGACCTTCTCGTCGGCCATGGTTGCCCTCCTGCGGGTGAAGCGCGATGCGACCCCCTGAGGCCCCGCGCTCCCAGCCTGACACGGCGCCCGCGCTCGATCAACTGGCGGGTCCCGGACGGGGTGACTAGAATGGATGGGATGCGAGAGTACCACTACCTGGCCGTGACGAGCCGCGCATGACGGCCCGACGATCGGAGGAGTCGCGGGAGCGCACCCCCGCGATCCCCGAGCGCCGGCGGCGACGGGCCGGGCGCGCCCTCGAGCCGCCCGCCCCTCAGCGGGTCCTGAGCGTGCATGCGCACCCGGACGACCAGGAGTTCACCGTGGCCGGGACCCTCGCCAAGTGGGCCCGGGCGGGGAGCACCGTCGTCACCGTGTGCATCACCAGCGGCGGCGCCGGCTCCAATCAGTACACGCCCCTCACCATGACCCGGGAGGCGCTGGCGCCCATCCGGGAGGAGGAGCAGCGGGACGCCTGCCGTCTCCTCGGCGTCTCCGAGGTCGTGTTCCTGGGCTTCGAGGACGGCATGCTGGAGCCCTCCCTGGCGCTGCGGCGCGAGCTCACCCGCCTGATCCGCCGCTATCGCCCCGACGCGGTCGTGTGCGGCGACCCCACGGTGCGCTTCTATGGCTCGAGCTACCTGAACCACCCCGACCATCGGGTGGCGGCCGACGTGACGCTGGACGCGGTCTTCCCCTCGGCCGAGACCCGCCTCATCTTCCCCGAGCTCTTGGACGAGGGGCTTCTCCCCCACCACGTCGACACGGTGTTCATCCACGGATCCCCCCGCCCGGACACCGTCATCGACATCTCGCCGGTGCTGGACGTCAAGCTGGCCGCGCTCAAGGCGCACCGCACCCAGATGGGCGAGTGGGACCCCACCGAGATGATCACCGAGTGGGCGCGCGAGCAGGGCGCGCGGCGCGGCCTGGCGGCGGCCGAGGCCTTCCGCCGCATGCGGCTCGACAGTACGTGACAGGCCGATGCCCGCCTCGCTGACCCACATCTCGGCCGGCACGCCCATGGGCGCCAATCTGGTGGCCGGCGGCGCCACCTTCCGGGTCTGGGCGCCGCGGGCTCAGGCCGTGCACTTGGTCAGCCACGGGAGCGGCTGGCAGCCTTCCGCCGCGAACCGGCTGACCCCGGACGCCCACGGCTACTGGGCGGGCTTCTGGCCCGGCGTCGTCGATGGCGCCGAGTACAAGTTCTACGTCATCGGCCCGGGCGGCCAGGGCTACAAGCGCGACCCCTACGCCCGCGAATTGAGCAACCTGCCGGCGTCCTTCCCCAACTGCAACTGCGTCGTGCGCGATGCGAGCCGATACCCGTGGCACGACGCCGCCTATCGCACGCCCCGGTTCCACGACTTCATCATCTATCAGCTCCACGTCGGCGCGTTCTGGTCGCCGCAGGGCGGTCAACAGGCCGGCAAGTTTCTCGACGTCGTCCAACGGCTGCCCTACCTCGGCGACCTGGGCGTTACCGCCATCCAGCTCTTGCCCATCGTGGAGTTCAACACGACGTTCAGCCTGGGGTACAACGGGACCGACTACTTCTCCCCGGAGAACGACTTCGAGTGCTCCCCCGCCGAAGTGGCCGCTCGGCTGCCTGGCATCAATGCCCTGCTCACCGCCCACGGTCAGCCGCCGCTCTCGGCGTCCGACATGGACGGAGCCGCCAACCAGCTCCGGTGCCTGGTGGACCTGGCCCACGTCCATGGTCTCGCCGTGATCTTCGACGTGGTCTACAACCACGCCGGCGGGGACTTCGGCGACGAGAGCATCTACTTCTTCGACCGCCTGCCCTATGGCGACAACAACGACAGCCTCTATTTCAGCGACATCGGTCATGCCGGCGGCCTGTGCTTTGCCCTCTGGCGCCAGGAAGTCCGCCAGTTCCTGATCGACAACGCCAAGTTCCTCTTCCAGGAGTTCCACGCCGACGGCCTCCGCCACGATCAGGTGAGCGTCCTGGTCGAGGCCAATCGCCATGACGGCTGGCGTTTCCTTCAGGACCTGACCGGCACCTGCCGTGCCGTCCGCCCCGGTGGCCTCCAGCACGCCGAGTACTGGAGCGTCAATCCCTGGGTCGTGAAGGCCGCGTCGGAGGGCGGGGCCGGCTTCGACACCTGTTACCACGACGCCCTGCGGGACGCCGCCCGTCGCGCGCTCGAGGGAGCCGGTGGCGGCGCGCAGGCTCAGGTGGATATGACGGGAATCGCCGGCGCGCTCTGGCCGGCCGGCTTCGATCAGTCGTGGAAGTTCGTGCAGAATCTCGAGACGCACGACGAGGTCCTCGAGGGCCGGAAGCCGCGCATCGCCCGCCTGGCCGACGGCGGCAACCCCCGCTCCTGGTACGCCCGCAGCCGTGCTCGCGTCGCGGCGGGCCTGCTCCTCACCTCACCCGGGACCCCGATGCTCTTCATGGGCCAGGAGTTCCTCGAAGACAAGCCGTGGTCCGACAATGTCGAGGCTCGGCCCAACCTTCGCCTCTACTGGGCCGGCCTGGAAGGCGCCGACAGGCACATGAGCGACTTCCATCGCTGCGTCCGCGACCTCGTTCACCTCCGCCACCGCCTCCCCGCGCTGCGCGCCGAGGGCTTCCGGGTCTCTCACGTCCACGACGACACCCGCGTGCTCGCCTTCCACCGCTGGGTTCCCGCCGTGGGCCAGGACGTGGTCGTCGTCGCGAACCTGAGCGAGTCCACCCACCTCGACTACCAGCTCGGCTTCCCCCGCCCCGGTCGCTGGGAGGAGGCCTTCAACAGCGACGTCTACGACAACTGGGTCAACCCCTGGCGACAGGGCAACGGCGGGGCGGTGATCGCCGCC
>DASYQW010000355.1 GCA_036005065.1 Candidatus Methylomirabilota bacterium
GCGCTCCTGAACTTCACGCTGGCGCTGGGAGTCGGAGGCGGCTATCTTTGGTGGGCGCGCGACGTCCGCCAGCTCCGGGAAGAGCTCGAGCAGGCGCGCGAGACCATCCGCGCGCGCGAGGCGGCTCAGCAGTCCTGGACGGCTCGGGGGATCGTCCGGTCGGTCCAGCCCGGGACGGGAACTATCTGGCTCACCCACGAGACGATCCCCGGGCTCATGCGAGGGATGACGATGGGCTTCGACGTCGAGAATCCGAAGCTCCTCGGAGGGCTCGCCCCGGGGGACCCCGTGAGCTTCAAGTTGGAGCAGCGGAGCGGGCGACTGTTGCTCGTCGCAATCAAGAAGGAGTCCCAATGAGTGCGTTCTTCCGGAGGGCGGCCGTGAGTCTGGCGGTCGCCTGGCTCCTCGCGCTGCCGGCCGCCGGCGCCGCCCAGGCGCCCCAGGGAATCATCCAGGAGCAGGTGGCGCTGGAGAACGAGAGCGTCCGCGTCGCGCTGCTCACGTTCCCGCCCGGATCGGCCTCCGGCCGGCATCAGGGCCTCGATCCGGAGATGGGAATCGTGGTGGAGGGCGAGCTCACGCTGGTCACCGACAACGGCCGAGAGGTGATGCGGCCGGGCACGGTTCGCTGGCTCCCGGCGCTGACCCCCCACGACGCCCGGAACGAGGGCGACGTGGCCGTCAAGCTCTGGGTCGTGTTCTTCAAGAAGTGTGACTGACACCGGCGGCGCCCTCGCGGGGGCGCGCCCGGGAGGCCAGGCGATGCTCGGGCTGCTCACGGTGGTGCTGCTGGGCTTCTTTCTCGGGATGCGTCACGCCACCGACCCCGATCACGTCATCGCTGTCGGGACCATCGTGAGCCGCCAGCGGACGATTCGCGGGGCCGTCCTGGTCGGCCTCCTGTGGGGCGTGGGCCACGGCCTGACGATCCTCGTGGTTGGGAGCGCCATCGTGCTGTTCGGTCTCGTGATCCCGCCGCGGCTCGGCCTCGGAATGGAGCTGGGCGTGGCCTTCGTCCTGATCGGCCTCGGGCTGTGGACGCTGCGCGACGTCTTCCGCTCGACGGGGCCCGTCGCCGCGCCCGACCTGCACTCGCACCCCCACGGCCACGGGGTCTATGTCCACGAGCACCCGCATGGCCATGGACCGGGCGCCCACGGTCACCTCGAGGGTCAGACGCTGCCGACCTGGCTGGATCGCACGCTCGGCCGGGCCGGGCTCGCCCGGATCCTGCGCCCGGTCCTGATCGGCCTGGTCCACGGCCTGGCCGGGTCGGCCGCCGTGGCGCTGCTGGTGCTGGCCACGATCCGCCATCCGCTCTGGGCCGTCGCCTACCTCCTGGTGTTCGGGCTCGGGACGATCGCCGGGATGATGCTCATCACCACCCTGGTGGCGGTGCCCTTCGCGTACTCGGCAAGGCGGCTGGGGCGCGCGAACCGGGGCCTCGCGATCGCCTCCGGGGTCCTGAGCCTCGCCTTCGGCGGCTTCCTCGCCTACCAGCTCGCCTTCGTGGGCTGACACCTGGCGGGCGAGCGGGTGAAGGCATCGAGGCCGAGCCCGACCGGGCGGGGATGACGGGAAGCCGCCTGCGGGCCCTGGCGGCGGGGATGGTCAGCCTGCTGCTGGTGGCGGCCGAGCCGGCCGGGGCCATCCACGGGCTCGCCGGGTCGGTCCCGACCGTCGGCGCCGACGAGGTCCGCCGCCTCCTCGAGGGGCGGGAGCGCCCGGCGCTGGTGGATCTCCGCCCGGCGGCGGAGTACCAAAAGGGTCACCTGCCCGGCGCCCGCTCGATCCCTGTCGGCGAGCTGCGCCGGCGCTTCCACGAGATCCCGCGGGGCCGCGTGATCCTCTACTGCGCGTGCTCCGGCGAGGACGCTCAGGCCGCCGCGCAACTTCTCCGGGATCGGGGCATCGCCGACGTCAGCGTGTTGGGCGAGGGCTTTCCCGGCTGGGTCGCCCGCGGCTACCCGCTGGAGCGCTGAATTCGATTCGGAGGGGGTGTCGGAACACCCCCCTCCGAGACCTCGAGGATCGTTGCGGCGGCACAAGCCGCCGCTCGGAACTGGCCCTCCGGCGGACGTCCATCGGCGTGGGGTCCGACCGGGAGCGCCTCAGGCCGAGCGGCGCCTGGGCAGCGATCGGGCCTCGCGCCGCGCGTCGGGGCCGCCCGGCTGATCCCCCCGGCCCGCCAGCCGGGGGCGGGCTCGAGCGGACTCGGCGGCCTCGGGTTTCAGCGCGCGTCGCACCGTCGCCACGAGATCCGCGATGCGGAACGGTTTGTCGACGTGGGTGGCAGCCAGCGCCGTGGCGGCAGTCCGGGTGTCGGACTCCTCGAAGCGGGCGATGAAGATCACCGGCAACGCGGGGTGATGCGCGCGGAGAGCGCGCAGGATCTCCAGCCCTCGCTCGCCTCGCGCGTGGTCGTGTAGGACGACGGCAGCCGGACCACCCCCGCCCACCCGGGCGAGCGCGGTCTCGGAATCGCCGGCCTCGTCGCTGCGGAACCCCGCGCCCGCGAGACACTCTCGCAGGAGTTCCCGCGTGGCCGGGTCGTGATCGACGACCAGGAGACCCGGTCCCCCGGCCCGGCCCGGGGCGCGCTCCAGTGCGGACATGCCTCTGGCCCTCCCGCGCAAGAAGACAAGCGGGTGAACGCAATCTGCGTACCAGGCATTATCCCCGGAGGAAGACCGCGCTCGGCGTCGATCATGGCGCGGGCGCCCGGGTGGACGGGCGTCGGTGGCCATACAGTCTTGTCTCGGCCCCCGACGCCGGCCGGGCGGGCGTGGTCTCGCCTCAGCGAAGCCGGCCGAGGGGTCCGAGGTCCAGGTTGAGGTCGCGCAGCGAGAGCCCGAAGCGCCGGGCGAGGGCGCGGATGGTCTGCTCGAGGCGCATGAGAGCCAGACCGATCGACTCGATCTCGGCCGCGCTGAGTGTTCCCCTCTCCATCCGGTGGATGGCCTGCCGTTCGAGCAGCCGTCGGAGGAACTCCACGAGCGTCAGCACGAGCTTGGCCACGGAACGCTGGACGTCCTCCGGATCGGCGTTCCAGCGTGACGGCGCCGCGCGTGCCGTGCGCCGCCTGAGCTCGGCTCGCAGGGAGCGGAGCTCGCGGGCCGTCACGGTCGCCACCGCCCCCTTCTTCCTCACTCCCACCAGAGCGCCTCGGGGGCGAAGCCGTACGGGGCCCAGGGGCCGCTCGCGCGCACCCGGATGCCCACGAGGCGGCGGACCGCCCCGCGGAGGGCAGCGAGGTACTCCGGACTCCGGCCGCGCTCGACGAGGTGGTAGACGCTGGCGACCAGGGGCGGCGTCGAGTGGCGCTCGGCGCGCTCCGCACGGATCCAGGCGGCCAGGGCCGGCCGCAGCGGCTCGATCTCGGGCACCGACTGCCTCCTGGCCCGCCTCCGCATGCGGGTTGCGAGATAGCGCGCGCCGGGACCGCCGGCGCCTCCGTCCGGGGGCACGGCACGCCGGGCGACACCGGCGGCCGCGCCGTAAATGCGCAGGGTCATCTGCTCGCGCCCGGTGACCAGGGCGAGTGCGTCGCGGTAGTCCGCGGCCTGCGGCTCGAGCAGTTCGACGACCTGCGCCTCGTCGGCCACCAGCGCCCCGAAGCGGAAGGGCAGGATCGCGTCGACGGCGGCGGCCAGCCGCCGCACCGTCGCGTCATGGCCGCGCAGCGAGGCCGCGTCGAGCCGCGGGGCCTCGGCCATCGGGGAGGCGGCGACGAAGAAGCCACCGACGGGCCACACCCGGAGCCGGTCCCCCCGGAAGCCACGGCCGGGGCCTCCCCGGGGACGCCGGCCGAGGAGCGCGTAGAGGTAGAGGCGCTTCATCGGCCCCGCCGGCGCGATCGGCTCCGCCCGGACCCCGGCAGGACGCGGTCGGCGGCGCACAGGAGCGCCGACACACGCAGGTACACGAGGTCCACGTCGGCCAGACCGAGCGTGACGTCGCCGGTGACGACGATCCCCTTGGTGAGCACGTGGTCCACGAGCTCGAGCAGCGAAGCGTCGGCCTGCCGGAGCACCGCGGACGCCGCCGGCCGTCGGCGCCGTCTCATCGGGGCGACCCGACGAAATTGTACGGCGGCCACGGCCCGGTGAGGGTGACGATACAACCCTGGTCGGCGAGCCGCCGCGCCGCCGCCCGGACCGCGGCTCGAAACCCGGGGCCTCTTCGGGAACGGACGAGAAACGCGGCGTCCAGCAGGACCCGGGGCGTCCCCTCGACCGCGAGCGGCGCCCGGCGCCGGGCGGCGTCCGCTTTCCGGGCCAGCGCTCGGAAGACCCGCTCCGCCTCGAGGCGCGCGCTCGACCGGAGGCCGCCGGCCGCTACATGCTCTTCCCGCTTCCGGGCCAGGAACCACGCGCCCGGGCCCAGGCGGGCGCCCCGCGGACGCCGGCGGTCGCGGTGCCGGGAAAGGGCGCGGGCCTCGTCGAATCCGACGCGGACGCCCCATTCCTGCCGGCCCGCCACCCGGCGAAGAAGCCGCTCCAGGCTCCTCCGCCGGCGTCGGATGTGACCGAGCGCCCGCTCGTCGGAGGTGAAGAGCGTGAAGAGCTTCATGGGAACGACCGTCCCGGCGCGAGCCACGTGCTCGACAACGCCCTCGTGCGCCAGGGCACACGCCGAGACCCACTCGAGGTCGTGGAGCTTCGATTCGATCCGCTCGGCGCCGTACCGCGCCAGTGGCGCATCCGCCGCAATCAGCCACAGCGCGTCGTCCGCCCGGAGGGCCCGCGGCCGGCTCATTCCGGGCAGGCCGGGGGGCACGGCCCGGAGGGACGGCGCGCCCGGCCCTGGCACGAGACAATAAAGGTACGTCGCGGTCGGCGAGGTCGTCCGCCGGCTCACCGGGCTCGCCCGCCAGGACTCGCGTCGGGGCGCATCCACCGCACCCCCCACCGCCGGAGCTCCCTGACGCCGCGCGGGGGAGGCGCGGTCTCGGGGGTCAGGATGAGCGGGTTTCCCGTGGGGAGGCGAGGGGAACTCTGTGATCTCAACGCCCCGATCTCCCGCCTCTGCCGCCCGGCCTCCCGCGCGCAGCGACGACAGCGGGGCGCGCCGGGTGCGATGACGGCGTTGACGATCACCGCCGAGACGGCCATCCGTAGCTCACGTAGCCGCTCGAGGAGCCGCAGCGTTTCCAGGCGCGGCAGCGCGGCGGCATGGGTCACCACCACGACGCGCGTGGCGCCGCCGTCGCGCAGGAGCGCGTCCAGCTGCCGCAAGTCACGCGACATCTCCACGAGATCCTGAGCCAGCGCACCCGGGCGGATGACCGCTCGGTACTTGAGAAGGATCGCGAGCAGCGCGCGCACCCATTCGAGCGCCACCCGCGGCAGGGCGAGGAGCCGGAGGGCGTGGCCGGTGGGCGCCGTGTCGACGACCACCATGTCATAGGCGGCGGCCCCTCCGTCACGGGGGACGAGCGCCTCGGTCACCGAGAGCATGGCCAACAGCTCGTCGATGCCCGGTGGCGCCAGCTCCATGAGATCCTGGACCACGGCCCGGTCGAACGCGGCGTCGAACCCCGTCCCCCGCCGGACCGCGGCGAAGAGCTGATCCACCGCCTCGCGGTACCGGGCCTGGCGCCGGCGGAACTCGCGGTCGGCGTCGAGCTCCCTGGCTCGCAGCCCCCCGGAGACGTCCGGCAGACCGCGCGCCGGGTCGCCCAGCGGGACCGCCAGCACGTCGCCGAGAGAGTGGGCGGGATCGGTGGACAGCAGGAGGATCTTCCGGGCGGGCGCCTGGTCGGCGAGGGCGAGGGCCGCCGTCGCCGCGCAGGTCGTCTTGCCCACGCCGCCTTTGCCCGTGAAGAGCAGGAGCCGCACCGCGTCCGGCGACACGACCCCGAGCCACTCCTTGGGGCGGCCGGTGGGCCGGCGACGCCGTTCCGCGCGCGGAGCGCGGGGCGGCGGCCCGGCGAGCAACCCTTCGCCGCGCGAGGCGTCGGTCAGGCGCCGCCCGATCGCCCGAAGGGCCCCGAGGCCGCGCGGCTCCTCCGCCGCGGCGGCCACGAAGCGCAGGGGACGCCCGCGAAAGGCGGCCCGTACCGCCCGGACGGCGACCCGCTCGGACCGGATCCGGGCGCCGCACCGGGCGCAGGGAGAGTCGGGGGGCGGGGTCAGGCGGTTGACGACGACCTCGCCGACGGGCATGCCCCAGCGGCTCAGCTCGCGAAGACCATCCTTCGCCTCCTCCACCGACAGCGCCTCGGGCAGGAGCACCCACCAGAAGCTGGACCGGCGCCGATCGCGAAGCAAGGCCTGGAGCTCCCGCCCCTCGGCGTCGATCTCCTCGATCAACGCGTCGCTCGGGTCCGGGCGGTAGCCGCCACCGAGCCGCTCGGCCAGAAAGCGGTGCTTCGCGTACATGTGGTCGAGCACGGCGGCGATGCGCTGCACGGTCTCGGGCATGGCGAGGAACCGCAGGGTGTGACCCGTGGGGGCGGTATCCACCACGACATCCTCGTACGGGCGCGCCCGGGCGACGCGGGCGAGCTCGATGAGCCCGATCAGCTCGTCGACCCCCGGCAGGGAAAGCCGCAGGAGCCGCTCGATGTCCTGATCGTCGAGGTAGGTGCCGCGTTCGGCAATCACGCGCAGCTTCTCCCGGCGGTGGGTCAGCCACCGCGCGAGCGCGCGCTCGGCGTCCAGCTCGGCCGCGTAGAGCTGGCCCCGCCGGGTGCGTATGCGGGAGGCCCGCGGTCCGAGACGGGTGGCCAGGGCGTCGCCCAGCGAGTGCGCCGGGTCCGTCGAGACGACGAGCACGCGCCGGCCGGCGTCGGCCAGCCCGATCGCCGCCGCCGCCGCGCAGGTCGTCTTGCCGACGCCGCCTTTGCCGCCGAAGAACCGGAACCCGCCCCCCGGGTCGATAGTCTTCGCAGCCCGTCGTCCTCGGGTCCGGGGGCGGGTCGGCCGCCGCTCAGCGACCCCGGCCGGCCCCCGGCTGGTCGCCGACGTGCTCGTCACCCGTGAAGGTGGCCTCCACCCCCGTGACCTTGACCCGGCCGCGCCCCGGCGCGGGCCCCGTCCGCGCGCGGCGGATCTCGCTGATCCGCTGCAGGAGGTCGCGCTCGATCGCCGCAAACTCCTCGTCGGTGATCTCCCCCAGCTCGAGGCGCATCTGGGCGGCGAGGAGCTCCTCACGGAGCGCGCTGTCGTCGTTGAGCTCCGAGTCGACCGCGGCCGCGATCTTGCCGAGCACGAACCGGAGCCCGCCGAGGATCAGGGTGTCGAGGATCAGCATGTGACGATGAGGACCGCCGCCCGACAGCGGCGCCGGGCCCCTACTTCGCCCGCTCCAGCTTCAAGCGGATGTTCACGAAGTTGTACGGGGGCCAGGGGCCCGTGTACTTGAAGGTCAGGTGGGCCTGTCTGGCGCCGATCTCCTTCACCTTCGCGTCGAAGGCCGCTTCCCGGTCGCGCGCCACCAGGAAGGCGGCATTCATGATCATCCGGTCGCCGATCGGCTTGTTGGCCCGCGAGGCGACGGCGACGTCACGCAGCTGCTCGAAGATGTCCGCCACGTAGCGCTCGGACCGCGCCTGGAGCGCCGCGTCGATCAGCCGGCCGTACTGCATGCGGGCGAAGTAGGTCGAGCCCTTTTGCGAGGAGATCTCGTGCTTCAGCCGCCGGATGTCCTCGTCTTCCTGCTCGAGCTCGCGTATGACATCATCGCGATCCCAGAGAACCTTGAGCCCGAACTCCAGCTTCTCGTGCATCTTGACCAGCACGTCGCGGAACGCGTCGTAAGCGCCCCGCAGCAGCTCGATGATGTCATCCCGCGTCTTGAACACCGTGCCGAACGACATCGGGATCACGGTGAACTGCCGCATGACGGCCTCGTTGACCCGCTCGTGGGCCAGCACGTTCTCGCGGGTCGCGTCGAACACCTCGCTCGGCGTGTCGGAGACGACCGCCGCGATCTCCTTGAAGTTGACGGTGTGGACCTCGGCCGGGGCGGCGCCGATGCCGATCGGTCCGAATCGGAGGGGCTCCGAGCTCTGGATGATGCAGTAGACGTACTTGCCGCGGCTGTCCGTCGCCGCCGGGCCGCGCGAGGTCTCGCGACGCGCGCCCTTGCCGGCGGCGCCGCCCGCGCGCATGCCGGGATCCTTGGTCGACCGGCCCGCTCGCCCCCCCCCACCCGACCGCCCCGCTGTCCCCGTCTTGCCCTTGCGCGTCGCCACGATCTATCTCCCGCTCTTCGGCTTCGTCTTCAGCCCCGCTCCGGCCAGGATGCGGCGAATCTCCGCGACCAGGTCCTCGGGCAGGCAGGGCTTGGTGAGGAAGGCGTCGCAACCCGCCTCCCGGGCGACCTCGGAGTGCCGCCCCAGCGCGTGCCCCGTGAGGGCCAGGACCGGGATCCGCTTGGTGCGCTCGTCGCCCTTCAGCCGCCGCGTCGCCTCCCACCCATCCATCACCGGCAGTGACAAGTCCATGACGATGAGGTCGGGCCGCAGGGTCGTGGCCTGGTCGAGGGCCACCTTGCCGTTCTCGGCCTCGGCCACCCGGAAGCCCGCGAATCTGAGAAACTGCACGTACATCGCGCGGTTGTCCTCGAAGTCATCCACCACCAGGATCAGGGGGGCCTCGCCCGGGGGAGCTCCAGAGGAATCCGCCCGCATCGATGGCTTCGTCATCGGCGCCGGAGGCGGAGCGGCAGGAGCAGGGTGAAGGTCGAGCCCTCGCCGACCTTGCTGGTGAGCGTGACCTGCCCCTCGAGCATGGTGGCGAGCCGGCGGCAGATGGCCAGCCCCAGCCCCGCCCCACCGTACTGGCGGGTGGACGAGCTGTCGGCCTGGCGGAAGTCCTCGAAGACCTTGGCCTGCTCCTCCGGGGGAATCCCGATCCCGGTGTCGCTCACCGCGATCGCGATCTGCCGGGTGGCCGGCAGGACCGCGGCCGACACGTTCACCCGGCCCTGCGGCGTGAACTTGAGCGCGTTGGTCAGGAGGTTCAGCACGATCTGCTTGACCTTCGCGCGGTCGCTCCGGAGCGCCGGAATGTCCGGGGGAATCTCGCTGACGACCTCGAGCTTCGACCGGGCGATGAGGGGGTCGAGCTCGGCCATGACCTCCCTGATCAGGGCGGGCACCTCGAACTCCCCGAGGTGGAGCGGCATGCGGCCGGCCTCGATGCGCGAGATGTCGAGGATGTCGTTGATGATCGCCAGCAGGTGTCGCCCGTTCGAGTCCACCCGCGACAGGTTGTCCCGCTGCAGGGTCGTGAGCTCCCCGGCCACGCCCTTGAGCAGCATGCTGGTGTAGCCGAGGATGGCGTTGAGCGGCGTCCGGAACTCGTGGGACATGTTCGCCAGGAACTGCGTCTTGAGCGCCGAGGCCTGTTCCAGCTCGATGGCCTGCCGCCGCAGGAGCTCGTTCTGACGGACCAGCTCGGCCGTCGCCTGGCGGATCTTCTCTTCCAGCTCCGAGGAGGCGCGCTTGAGCTGCTCGTAGAGTTGCTCCTTCTCGAGCGCTTCGGTGCGGTCGTGCAGGATCGTCACGACCGCCGTCACCTCGCCGTGCTCGGAGAGCACCTTCCCGGACACGGCCTCCACGGGGATCCCGGCGCCCGTCTCGGGGTCGACCAGGCTGATCCCCCCGCGATAGCGCAGGTCGGCGGCGCCGAAGAACAGGTTCGACACGAACGACGTGAAGTTGGCGTCGTTGGCGCGGACCCGCTGAGTCTCCTCGGCGGTGGCCCGGGCCGCGGCGGTGAACAGCCGCTCGGCGGGGGCGTTCATCATGACGATGTTCCCCACCGGGTCCGTCACCAGGATCGGGTCGGCCACCGAGTCGATGACGAGATCCAGCCGATCCCGCTCGGCCCGGATCTCGGCCTCGGCGCCCCGGATCTTCCGGTAATTCTCCTCGATCTCCTCGGTCGCCCGCCGGAGGTCCGTCACGTTCCGGAGAACCGACACGACCCCCGTGCCCTCCCGGGGGTCCTCGACGGTGGTGCTGAGCAGCTCGAACAGGAGGTCCGAGCCCTCGGTCGGGTCGACCAGGAGGATCTCCCGGCGCTCGGCGCCCTCGCGCACGGCGCTCTGCCCCAGGACCGACGTGAAGAGCATGTTGTTGAGCGCCACCGCCCGGCGCCGCCCCTCGCTCTCGGCCTCGCGACTGGCGAACAGGGTTTCGGCTCGGCTGTTGGCGATCACCAGCCGTCCTTCGGCATCCGTCAACATGACCGGGTCGAGGACGGCGTTGACCACCCTCTGGAGCAGTGCCCGTTCCCGCACCAGGCGGCCATAGAACCTCGGGCGCACCAGCCGGTGACCGAGGACTTCGGCAACCCAGCGCACTCCCCGCGTCACTTCCGCGGACACCGGGCTGGCCAGCAGCAGCCCGGCCGGGACCTGCTCGTCACCCACGGGTGCCCACAGCGGCACCGCCAGGAACGCGGCGGGGCCGAACGGCGTGGACGGGCGCCGGCCGACATCGGCGCCGTCCGCCGGGAACGCCACCGGCTGGCCGGCGCCGAGCGCGCTGACGAGCGGGTTGTCTCGCGCGTCGAGGTCCACCGCGAACCGGGCGACGCGGGCGGCCGGGAACCCGTGCCCCGCCACGCCGGTGAGTCGCGCCAGGTCGGGGTCCACCGCGGCGCACAGCGCCTGCTTCACCTCGCTGTGCTCGACCAGCCACTCCAGGGCGCGCTGGGCGCACTGGCGCACGTCCTCACAGCCCAGGAAGAACTCCACGAGCGCGAGCTTGGCCTCCGCGGAGGGCGTCGCGGCCCTCCCCGGCAGCCGGCGCGCCGGGAGCGACGTCAGCCGGGGCACGATCTACGCGGCCGGCGTCTTCCGCCGACCTCTCCGTCGAGCCGCCGGCGCCCCGCTCGCCTCGGCAAGCTGGGCGCGCAGCGCCACGTTCTCGGCCAGCACGGCCTCGGACGTCCGTCCTTCGAGGGCTGCCGGCCGGGCCACCGGGGCCACCGCGCCGACCGCCTCCGAGTACCTGAGGTAGGTGTCGATGGACGCCACCACGACGCGGGCCTCCACCGTGATCAGGTCGATACCGACGAGCGACACGCGAACCCAGGCGTCGATCACGATGCCCTTGTCCAGGACGCGGTCGAGGACATCGATGAGGCTGGTGCCCCCCATGGCTCTTTCAACGGGCATTGCTCACTCTCCTCTGGTCTGCGGGCCTACCCGGGATGCCCTGCGACGTGCCGGGGCGCCGCGCACGGCGGACAGGGACGCGACCTTGCGCTCGAGCTGCCGAACCTGGCGCCGGAGCGCCTCGTTCTCCCCCGAGACCTGCCTCCGGCCGGGCGCCAGGTTGGGATCGTGCTTCCACCAGTCGAGGCCCATTGCCTGGGCCTTGTCCATCGAGCAGATGATCAGCCGGATCCGGATGGTGAGCAGCTCCACCTCGGCGAGCGTCACCTTGATGTCGCCCGCGATCACGAGGCCCTTGTCGAGCACCCGGTCGAGGACGTCTACCAGCCCGGTCGTGCGCTGGGGTCCGAGGGGCAGATCGGTTCTCATGGCGCAGGGAATCCTCGTTGAACGTGACGGCACGGACCAGCCAGGGCCGGCCTCGAGGGTGCACCTCCCGACCCTCTAACGCTCACGACTCACGATACACGCGATCCCATCGTGTGACGCCTTCTGGGGTTCCGGCATTCGCTGAGAGGCCTGGACGCGATATGCCAGTATAAACCCGGCGGCCCCGAAGACAAACAGTCCCCGAGAGGAGTCCCGGGGTGCGCGCCCGCCGGCGTCCGGTCCCTCTCACCCCCGATAGCCGGCGCTCGTGGTCGCGCCGGTCCGGCCGCGCCGCTCGTTTTGCTCGACTCCACGCGGCATTGGGATTGCCGTCACGAGCTGCCCAGGAGGGCCGCCAGGCGGACCGGCGGGCCACCCTCGGTCACGAGAGGTCGCACAGATGATGATGGAACATCGGCGGGCAATCCGTAATATGGAGGCGCAGGTCGAGACACGGTATGGGTCTCAGTCCAGACGTAGCGGAGAATGATGATGGCCAAGAAGACGGACAAGAAGGAGACGACGACGCGCCCGCCGTCCACCGGTCGAGGTCGCGCGAAGCGGACCACGGCAGCCGCCGACGACCCGCGGGGCCAGGGCGCTCCGGACCTGCTCTACGAACAGATCGCCGTGCGCGCCTACTACATCTACCTCTCACGGGGGTCGGGACACGGGAGGGATCTCGACGACTGGCTGCGGGCCGAGCGCGAGTTGACCGAGCGCGGGGAACGGGCCTCGTAGTTCGTGGGAGGGGCCCCGCCGCCCCCTGCCCGGTCGGCACCCGGGCAACGCCCCGCGATGTCGGGCTCCGTGAGGGGGAGTGCTGGTGGAGGGATTCGAACCCTCACTCTACCGATTTTAAGTCGGCCGCCTCTGCCGATTGGGCTACACCAGCAACTCGTCAAAGCGTCGTCGGGGGATCCGCCGGCGGCGGATCCCCCGGAGATCGCTGGAGGCGGCGGGCGGATTCGAACCGCCGGATAACGGTTTTGCAGACCGTCGCCTTAACCACTTGGCTACGCCGCCGTGCCTCGACGGGCGCGCCCGACCGACTGATTCTACCACTTTGCGCCATTCCGGTGCGGCGGGAGTGCTCGGGAGACGGCGACGGCGCCGCGCCGGCGCCGTGACGGGCGCGGGGCGAGGGCTATCGGCGAACGGAGCCCTGGAGAAGCCGCCGGATCTCCGCGGCCAGCTCGTCGGGCAGGCAGGGCTTCGTCAAGAACCGGTCGCACCCTGACTCCCTGGCGATGCGCTCCTGTCCGGTCAGCGCGTGGCCGGTGAGGGCGATGATCGGGATCGCCCTGGTCTTCTCATTCGCCCGGAGACGACGGATCGCCGTCCAGCCGTCCATGACCGGCAGGGACAGGTCCATGACGATGCAGTCGGGCGTGACGATGCGGGCTTGTTCGATGGCATCCCGGCCATCGGTCGCGGTGTGGGCCTCGAAGCCCTCGAACCGCAAGAACATCGCGTAGAGGTCTCGATTGTCCGCGTGGTCGTCCACGAGGAGCACGACCGGTGTCGAGCCTGCGGAATGGGTCGGCGGCGACGTGGACGGTCGTCCCATCTCGTTCCCCCCTTTCGCGTCCCGGCGCCAGGCCGGACTGGCGGAGCCGGCCGAAGCCAACGATCGCGCCGTGCGGGCCTCCTGTGCATCGGCCGTGCCGACGCGTCCTGGTCGAAGCTCACGCCATCGCGTGGTGCCAGCTTCAAGACGTGGCGTCGGACGTTCGGAACGCGGACAGATCGACGCGAATCGACGTCCCATCGGTGACAGTAGAGAATCTCCCCTAAGGACTTCACCGCGACGATTCCAGGGGGACCCTAGGGGTGGGAATGACCGACGCGCGGCGGCGATGAGGCCTATACAGGACCGGCCCCGGGACTACCGGGGCCGGCCAGGAGGGCTGGAGCGGGAAACGGGATTTGAACCCGCGACCCCAACCTTGGCAAGGTTGTGCTCTACCCCTGAGCTATTCCCGCTCGACGACGACGGATTCTAGCAAACTCGCTCACCGAGGTCAACGCGCCAGGGGCGTGTCGAAGTAACCTCGGCGCCGACCATCGAGCGCGTGGTGCATCGAGGAGTACTCCGAGCGGCGGCTTCGCCGCCGCCACGACGGGGGGGCATCGGGGGGGTCTTCCGAGACCCCCCCGAAAATGACCCAGGGCCCGGTCGGCGCTGGCGCCGGCGGTCACGCTGGCGTCGGCTCGGCCCGCAAGAACCGCGCGGCCTCCTCCGGGGGGGTCGGATTGATGAAGAACCCCGTGCCCCACTCGAATCCGGCCACCTTGGTGAGCTTCGGCATGAACTCGAGGTGCCAGTGGAAGTGGTCGAGCTCCACGGCGCGCAGCGGGGCCGTGTGAAGGGCGTAGTTATAGGGGGGATCCCGGAGCACCCGGTTGAACCGCGTGACCAGCTCGCGGAGGAGGCGGGCCAGGGCGTCGACGTCGCCGGGCTCGATGCTCTCGAACGTCGCCCGGTGGTCGACCGGCAGGACCCAGGTCTCGAACGGGAAGCGCGGCGCAAACGGAGCCAGGGCCAGGAAGCCGTTCTGCTCGAGGATGATTCGCTTGCCCTCTCGGCGCTCCTGGCGCACGATGTCGCACCACACGCAGCGCTCCTTCATCCGGTAGTACCGCCCGGCGCCTTCGAGCTCTTCGACGACCAGCTCGGGGAGGATCGGGGTGGCGATGAGCTGGGAGTGGGGGTGCTCGAGCGACGCGCCAGCCGGGGCCCCCTGGTTCTTGAAGATGAGGATGTACTCGAAGCGCGGGTCCTTCTTCAGGTCGAGCAGCCGCTCGCGATAGGCGAAGATCATGTCGGTGACCGCCCCGACCGACAGCGTCCCCAGGTTGGCGAAGTGATCCGGCGTCTCGATGATGACCTCGTGGGCCCCGATGCCGTTCATCCGATCGTAGATGCCCTCGCCTTCCGGCTCGATCTCGCCCTCGATCTGGAGCGCCGGGAACTTGTTGGGCACGACCCGCAGGGTCCACTGCCCGGCGCCGCCCGGCCGGAACGCCAGCACCTCGGGCGGCGTCTTGTCCTCGTTGCCCGGACAGAACACACACCCCGACGGCCCCTTGAGGACGGTGGGCTCCGGGGTGAAGTCCGATGGACGGCGCGCGCGCTCGGTGGCGATGATCACCCAGCGCCCTACGATGGGATCCTTGCGAAGCTCGGGCACCGCTCGACTCCTCTCGCCTGTGTTTAGCCGGACACCGATCCTGGTTCGGCCGCTCCCGCCGGGTCTTCGGGCTCCTCCTCCGGCCGGACGTGGCGGCGGAGCAGCGAGGTGAGCGCCTCGCGCGCCGGCTTGCCCTCGAACAGGACGGCCCCGACTTCCGACGCGATCGGGGTCGCCACTCCGACCTTGCCGGCCAGGGCCAGAGCCGCCCGCGTCGTGAGCACGCCTTCGGCGACCGAGCGGGTGCCACCCTGCCACTCCGCAAGAGACGTGCCGCCGGCCAGCGCCAGTCCGAGCCGGCGGTTGCGGGAGAGCTGGCCCGTGCAGGTGAGCAGGAGGTCGCCGAGCCCGGCCAGGCCGGCGAACGTCCGCGCTCGCGCCCCCAGCGCGACGCCGAGCCGCGTCATCTCGGCCAGTCCGCGCGTCAGGAGCGCGGCCCGCGCGTTGGCGCCGAGGTCCAGCCCGTCCGAGATGCCGGCCGCGATGGCCATCACGTTCTTCAAGGCCCCGCCCAGCTCGACGCCGGTGACGTCGGTCTGCGTGTACAGGCGAAAGGTCGGCGTGGCGAGTCTCTGCTGGAGCTCCTGCGCCAGGCCGGCGTCGGCGGCAGCCACCACCGCCGCCGTCGGGCGATCCTGGGCCACCTCGAGGGCGAACGTCGGCCCCGACAGCACCGCGACGCGCCCGCGGGCGGGCGGCGCCACCAGCTCGGTCAGGATCTCCGAGACCCGGGCCAGGCGCTCCTCCTCGATACCCTTGCTCGCCGATACCACGCACGCCGCCGGTCCGAGGTGCGGTGCCAGCTCGGCGACGACTCGCCGGACGACGTGGGTGGGCACGGCCACGATGACCAGCGTCGCCCCCGCGGCGGCCTCCCGGAGCGACCCGATCGGTGTCACGCTCTCGGGCAGACGAATGCCCGGAAGGTACCACGGATTCTCGCGCGCCTTCAGGAGGAGCGCCAGGAGCTCGGGCTCGAACACCCAGAGTCGCGGTCTCAGGCCGGCCCGCGCGGCGTGGACCGCGAGGGCCGTGCCCCAGGCGCCGGCGCCGATCACGGCCGTCCCGTCCGTCACTGCGTTGTCCAGGGCCTCGGCTCGCCGCTCAGCCGCGAGCCGGCTCCCGCTCCCCGAACCGCCGCTCGGTCCCCTGAAGGAGCCGCTCGACGTTCGCCCGGTGCCGCACCAGCACGATCAGGGCGACCACCGCGCCTGCGCCCGCCAGGGGCAGCGGGTAGCCGAGGAAGAGGATGGCCAGCGGCAGACCCAGCGCGGCACAGAGCGAGGCGAGGGACACGAAGCGGAACGTCCCGACGAGCGCCACCCAGACGATGGCCGCCGGCAGGATCGCCCAGGGAGTGGCGCGGAGAAACGCGCCCAGTCCGGTGGCCACTCCCTTGCCCCCGCGGAAGGCCAGGAAGACGGACCAGCAGTTCCCGACGACGACGAGGACGACCGCGAGGGCAGCCACCCCGGCGCTCGGGTCGGCCAGGCCGCCGATCCACGCCCCCGCGTACCCCTTGGCGACATCCCCAACCAGGGTCGCCACGGCCGGACCCCGCCCGACGCTACGCAGCACGTTGGTGGCTCCGATGTTTCCGCTGCCGCGGCGCCGGACGTCCACCCCGAGCGCGCGGGCCACCAGGTAGCCGACGGGGATCGCACCGATCAGGTAGGCGAGCGCGAGCCCGAGGACGGTCAGCGCCAGCGATCGTCCTCCCGGACGAGGGCCTCGAGGTCGCTCCCGCGATAGAAGCGGACGAAGTAGTCGATACCGGAGACGACGGTCAGGGTCAGGGCGGCCCACAGCATCCCGCGCGAGATGTAGGCGAACTCGGGCTCCAGCCCGACCGTCACGTTCTTCTCGAGAATCAGGAGCGTCACCGCCAGGTACTGGGACACCGTCTTGTACTTGCCCAGGTCCGAGGCCGCCATGACGACCCCCTGACCGGCCGAGACGGCCCGGAGTCCCGTCACCGCCAGCTCACGCCCGATGATGACGACGACGATCCAGGCCTCGACCCGGCCGACCTGGACCAGCGAGATGAGGGCCGCCGCCACCAGGAGCTTGTCGGCCACCGGATCCAGCAGCTTCCCCAGCGTGGTGACCTGGCGGCGGCGGCGCGCGATCAGCCCGTCGAGCCAGTCGGTCAGGGCCGCCGCGCCGAACAACACGGCCGCCAGCAGCGAATGGACCGAGTCGGCCGAAATGAGGAACACCACCACGAGCGGAACGAGGCAGATCCGCGCAAGAGTCAGATAGGTAGGAAGGTTCACCCGTCGCCTCCGGCACCTCCGACAACGGGTCCATTATGGCGGTCGACGGTGAACGCTGTCAATCGCGGCCCTCGGCCACGAGCACCCCCTCGCGCGCGACCGGCACCACGTCGAAGGCGTCGAGCGCGGCACAGACCGGCAGGTCGGCGCCCCGCCCCTGGGCCACCAGGGCCTGAGCCCACAGGGCCTCGTCGAGCATCCAGCCCAGGTCCGACGCGTAGTGGGCGTAGAGAATCGCGGCGGCCCGGGCGGCGTCGGACCGAACCGCGCCCGGCCGCGCCGCCCAGAGCCGCGCGACCAGCAGCCCGGCGCAGGCGGCGTCTTCGAGGCAGAATCGTCCGGTCTCGCCGGCGCAGACGAGCAGCACCTCGGTCGCCTGGCGCCCGAGCCAGTCGACGACCGCGCTCGCGTTGACGAACCCGCCGACCGCCACCTGCTTGGCGCCTTCCACGGCCAGCAAGGCCCGGGTGCCGTTGGTCGTCGTGAAGATGACGGTCCGCCCGCGGACCCGCTCGGGCGTGTACTCGGCGGGCGAGTTGCCGCAGTCGAAGCCGGGCGGCGGCTCGCCCCCTCGCTCGCCTCCGAGGAGCGCCGGATCTCCCGGCCACCTCCGGGCCAGCGCCCTCGCCTCGTCGGGCGTGGCGACCGGCCGGACGGCCCGCGCCCCGTGCGCGAGCGCGGTCACGATGGTGGTCGAGGCCCGGATCACGTCGATGACGACGGCGGACACGCCGGCCAGCGGCCGACGGGCGGCCTCCTCCGAGGTGAACGCGACGTCGATCACCGCGATGAGCCCGGCGACCGATCTCGGAGAGATCGGATACGGAGCCGCAGGGCGTTCAGCCGGATGAATCCCTCGGCGTCCTTCTGCCGGTAGACGGAGTCCGCCTCGAAGGTGGCGATGTCCTGCCGGTAGAGCGACCGGGGCGAGCGCCGGCCGGAGACCATGACGTTGCCCTTGTAGAGCTTGAGCCGCACGGTCCCCGTCACGTCCCGCTGGGCTTCGTCCATGAACGCCTGGAGCGCTTCCCGCTCCGGCGCGTACCAGTAGCCGTAGTAGACCATCTCCGCGTAACGCGGGGCGAGCGAATCCCGGAGGTGCAGCAGCTCGCGGTCGAGGGTCAGCGACTCGAGCGCCCGGTGGGCGACGTGGAGGATCGTCCCGCCCGGCGTCTCGTAGACGCCCCGCGACTTCATCCCGACGTAGCGGTTCTCGACCAGATCGATCCGGCCGACGCCGTTCTCCCCGCCGATGCCGTTGAGCCGCTCCAGCAGCGCCGCCGGCCCTAGGCGCCGGCCATCGACCGCGACCGGCGTTCCGGCCTCGAAGTCGATCTCGACCGAGGCCGGGACATCCGGCGCCTCCTCGGGCGAGACGGTCAGCAGGAACATCTTCACCGGCGGCTCCGCCCACGGGTCCTCCAGGATGCCGCCCTCGTACGAGATGTGGAACAGGTTCCGGTCCATCGAGTACGGCCGCTCGGGCGTCGTCGGCACGGGGATCCCGTGGCGCGCGGCGTACGCCATCAGGTCGGAGCGCGAGCGGAGGTCCCACTCGCGCCAGGGCGCCACGACCTGGAGATCGGGAGCCAGGGCGGCGTAGGTCAGCTCGAAGCGCACCTGGTCGTTCCCTTTCCCGGTCGCGCCGTGGGCCACCGCGTCGGCGCCCTCGGCCAGCGCCACCGCGACCTGGGCGCGGGCGATGAGCGGACGGGCGAACGAGGTGCCGAGGAGGTAGCCCGCCTCGTAGACCGCGTTGGCGCGGAGCACCGGAAACACGAAGTCGCGGACGAACTCGTCGCGGAGGTCGGCGACGTGGACGCGGCTGGCCCCCGTCTTCAAGGCCTTTTCGCGAATCGGGATCAGCTCCTCGCCCTGGCCGAGGTCGGCCGTGAAGGCGATCACCTCCGCGCCATAGGTCTCGATGAGCCAGCGGAGGATGACCGAGGTGTCGAGGCCGCCGGAGTACGCGAGCACGATCTTCTGGGGCTTCGTCATGGGCGGGCCGAGGAGGCGCCGAGCAGCGTCAGCAGGATGGCTTTCTGCACGTGCAGGCGGTTTTCGGCCTGGTCGAGCACGATGCTCTGCGGGCCGTCCAGCACGGCGTCCGTGATCTCCTCGCCCCGGTGCGCGGGAAGACAGTGCATGACGACCACGCCCGGCTTGGCCAACCCGAGCACACGCTCGTTCAGCTGATAGCGGCTGAAGGCCTCCAGCCGGCGCTCGCGCTCGGCCTCCTGTCCCATGCTGATCCAGACGTCCGTGTAGAGGACGTCGGCCCCGTCGGCGGCTTCGCGGACGTCGGCGGTCACCTCCACCCGGCCGCCGAGGGCCCGCGCCGTCTCCAGCACGGCTCGGGCCGGCTCGTACCCGGGAGGACAGGCCAGACGGGTCTCGGTGCCGGTCAGGGCCGCCAGCAGCACGAGGGAATGGCACACGTTGTTGCCGTCGCCCACCCACGCCACCCGGAGCTTGGCCAGATCGAGCCCGCGCTCCCAGAGCGTGAAGAAGTCGGCCAGGGCCTGGCAGGGGTGCTCGTGGTCCGAGAGCCCGTTGATCACCGGGATGCCGGCATGGCGGGCCAGGCGCTCGACGGTCGCCTGCTCGAAGGTCCGGGCCACCACGGCGTCGACCCAGCGTCCGAGGTTCCTGGCGACGTCGGTCACCGACTCACGGCGGCCGAGGCCGATGTCCTGGGCGGCCAGGTAGACGGGAGCCCCCCCGAGCTGGGCCATGCCGACCTCGAACGTGACCCGCGTCCGCAGCGACGGCTTCTCGAAGACGAGCGCCAGCGACCGCCCGCGGAGCGGCGTGGCGTGGACGCCGGCCTTGACACGGGCCTTCCAGTCGGCGGCCAGTCGGAACAGATCGTCGACGTCCGTGCGCGAGAGGTCCGTGATCGACAGCAGGTGCTTCACGACGCGCTCCGGCCGAAGACGTGGGTCAGGATCTCGACCGCGCGATCCACGTCGGTCTCGTCGACGACGAGCGGCGGCGTCAACCGGAGCACGGTGTCACCGGCGCTCAGGACCAGGAGACCCTGGTCGCGGCAGGCCGCGACGACGCCGGAGGCCGGCCGATCGAGCTCGATCCCGATCAGCAGCCCCTTCCCGCGGACTTCGCGGAGGGCCGGCAGCCGGAGGGCCCGCAGGCGATCGAGCAAGTAGGTGCCGACGCGGTCCGCTCGCTCGGGGAGCTTGTCCTCGAGCATGGTGGTGACGGTGGCGACCCCGACGGTGGTCGCGAAAGGGTTGCCACCGAAGGTGGTGCCATGGGTGCCCGCCAGCATGACGCGCGCGCAGAACTCTTTGGCCAGCATGGCACCGATGGGGATGCCGCTGGCCAGCGCCTTGGCCAGCGTCATGACGTCGGGCTCGACCCCCCAGTGCTGGTGCGCCCACAGCCGCCCGGTCCGGCCCATCCCGGTCTGGATCTCGTCGAAGACGAGGAGCGCGCCGCTCGTGTCACAGAGCCCCCGGAGCCCGGCCAGGTAGCCATCCGGCGCCACGTTCACCCCGCCCTCGCCCTGGATCGGCTCCACCAGGATCGCCGCCGTCCGGTTGTCCACCGCTCGCTCGGCCGCCCGCAGGTCGCCGAACGGCACGTACTTGAACCCCGGCAGCAGCGGCTCGAAGCCGTGCTGATACTTCTCGTTCGGCGTCGCCGACAGCGCCCCCATGGTCCGGCCGTGGAAGGCCCCCCGCATGGTGACGATGTCCACGCGATCCGTGCTGAGCACGTCCTTGGCGTACTTCCGGACCAGCTTGATGGCCGCCTCGTTCGCCTCCGTGCCCGAGTTGCAGAAGAAGGCGCGGTCCGCGAAGGAGTGCTCGCAGAGGAGCTTGGCCAGGTGGATCTGCGACGGGATCTGGTAGAGGTTCGACACATGGAGCAGCGTCGTCGCCTGCTCCCGGATCGCCCCGACGATCTTCGGGTGGCTGTGCCCGAGCGCGTCCACCGCGATGCCGCCGACGAAATCGAGGTACTCCTTGCCGTCCGTGTCCCAGACCCGCACACCCTCGCCACGCACCAGGCAGAGGGGCGCCCGGGCGTAGTTCTGCATGAGATAGCGGTTCGCCAAATCGAGCAGTGTCTTCGTG
This sequence comes from Candidatus Methylomirabilota bacterium, assembly GCA_036005065.1. Taxonomy (NCBI): domain Bacteria; phylum Methylomirabilota (SeqCode); species Candidatus Methylomirabilota bacterium. Next base: position 21,076 of record DASYQW010000355.1, read on the forward strand.
TCCTGGCTCATGGTCGCCTCCGGAGTGCGGCGGATCGCCGCGGACAGGGGATCTTCAGCAGGACCGCGCGCCAACGGCGCGGGGACCCGAACCGGGTCGGAATCCCCCCGGGCGGCGATGGAGGCTCGACCTCCGCCGCGACCCGGGGCCAAGCCTCATCCGGAGGTGGGCAGGCATGGCTCGCTTATCTTAGCACGAGCCGTCAGGGGCTGGGCCCGCGCAACCTTGTCCCTCAGGGGTCTGGGAGGGGCCGGCGAGGCCCCCTCCCATGACTCAGAGGACGATCTCGGTGCCGATCCCTTCCTTGGTGAAGATCTCGAGCAGGATCGCGTGGGCGATGCGGCCGTCCAGGATGTGGGCCTTGGCCGTCCCCCCGGCCAGCGCCCGGAGGGCCGAGTCCACCTTGGGGAGCATGCCCCCCTCGATCACGCCGGCGGCCACCAGGCGTCTGGCCTCGGCCTGGGTCAGGGTCGAGAGGAGGTCGCCGCCGGGCCCCCGGATCCCCTCGACGTCGGTGAGGTGGATGAGCTTCTCCGCGCTGAGTGCCGCCGCCACCTCACCGGCCACCAGGTCCGCGTTGATGTTGTAGGTCTCGCGATCGACGCCCACACCCACCGGCGCGATGACGGGGATGAACCCGTTGTTCTCGAGCAGCCGGAGCAGCTCCGGATTGACCGCCTCCACCTCGCCCACCAGCCCGATGTCCACATCGGCCCCGGCCGCCGTGCGATGGGTCATCTTCCGCGCCCGAATGAGCGTGCCGTCCTTGCCGCTCAGGCCGACCGCGCGTCCCCCGTGGTAGTTGATGAGGCCCACGATCTCCTGGTTGATGCGACCGACGAGCACCATCTCGACGATCTCCATCGTCTCCTCGTCGGTCACGCGCATCCCGCCGACCCGGCGCGGCTCCTTGCCGAGCCGCTTCATGAAGGTGTCGATCTGGGGCCCGCCGCCGTGGACGATGACGGGGTTCATCCCCACGTACTTCAAGAGGATCACGTCCAGGGCGAAGCCCTCGGTGAGGTGCGGCGCCTCCATCGCGGCGCCGCCATACTTGATGACGAACGTCTTCCCCCAGAAGGCGCGGATGTAGGGAAGCGCCTCCATCAGGGTCCCGGCCTTCTCGATCAGCTTCTCCATGGCTCCCGTCACGACAGGGCGACCCCGGGCGATCCGTCGGCGACCGTCCGCGGGAAGATGGGCGCGTCCATCGTCAGAGGATGTAGCGGCTCAGGTCTTCGTCCTTCACGACGTCGGCCAGGCGCGCCTGGACGTAGCCCGCGTCGATGGCGAGGGCCTTCCCGGGCATCTCCGGCGCCTGGAACGAGATCTCCTCGAGGAGCCGCTCCAGGATCGTGTAGAGCCGCCGGGCGCCGATGTTCTCGGTGCGCTCGTTCACGCTGGTCGCGATGTCGGCGATCGCCTCTACCGCGTCAGGCGAGAACTGCAGCGTGACCCCTTCCGTTTTCAGCAGCTCGACGTACTGCGTGATCAGGGCGTTCCGCGGCTCGGTCAGGATCCGGACGAAGTCGCCTTTCGTGAGCGGCTCCAGCTCCACTCGGATGGGGAACCGGCCCTGGAGCTCGGGGATCAGGTCGGCCGGCTTGGCGACGTGGAAGGCGCCGGCGGCGATGAAGAGGATGTGATCGGTCCGGAGCATGCCGTACTTGGTCATCACCGTCGAGCCCTCGACGATGGGCAGGAGGTCCCGCTGGACGCCCTCGCGCGAGACGTCCGGGCCGTGCCCGCGCTCGCGGCCGGCGATCTTGTCGAGCTCGTCCAGGAAGATGATCCCGGAGTTCTCGACCCGGCGGATGGCCTGACCGGTGACCTCGTCCATGTCGATGAGCTTCTGTGCCTCTTCCTGGGCCAGGATCCGCTTGGCCTCGGCGACCTTGACCTTCCGCTGCTTGGTCCGGGTGGGCAGCATGTTGGACAGCATCTCGCGGAGGTTCTGGTCCATCTCGCCCATGCCGGTCGCCGAGAAGATCTCGACCATGGGCATGGCCTGAGCCTTGACCTCGAGCTCGATCAGCCGCTCGTCCAGCCGCCCGGCCCGCAGCTGGCCCCGGAGCTTCTCCTTGGTGGCGGCCCGGTTGGCGTCGGGCGAGACCTCCTCCACCCCCGGGAACCCCACCGGGTCCCGGGAGCGCGTCCGCGGCAACAGGAGGTCGAGCAGGCGCTCCTCGGCCGCCTGAGCGGCCTTCTCGGCGACCGCCTCGGTCATCTCCGCCTTCACCATGTTCACCGCGAGCTCCAGCAGGTCGCGGATCATCGACTCGACGTCGCGGCCGACGTAGCCGACCTCGGTGTACTTGGAGGCCTCGACCTTCAGAAAGGGGGCCTGAGCCAGGCGGGCGAGCCGGCGGGCGATCTCGGTCTTGCCCACCCCGGTGGGCCCGATCATGATGAT
>DASYQW010000356.1 GCA_036005065.1 Candidatus Methylomirabilota bacterium
GGCAGGAACAGCACGGTCTCGGGGACGAAGGCAATCACGAACAGGACGACGATGATGGCCGTGAGGAAGGGCAGCAGCGGGCGGACGAGCCGATCCATGGGCAGCCCGCTGATGGCCATCCCGAGGAACAAGCACAATCCCACCGGCGGCGTCACGTGCCCGATCGCCGACGCGATGACGCACACCATGCCGAAGTGGATCGGGTGGATGCCCAGCGCCTGGGCGCCGGGCAGCAACACCGGGACGGTGACGAGGATGATCTCCGAGGGCGTCAGGAACGTCCCGAGGAAGATGTAGAGGGCGATGACGAACACGAGGAAGAGCCACCAGGTCGGCGCGAACGTCCCGATCACCTCGGCGACGCGGAAGGGGAACTTGGAGTACGTCAGCACCCACCCGAACGCCCCGACCAGCCCGATGATGAGCCCAATGACGCCGGTGAGCCGCGCGGAGTCGGCGAAGATCCCGGGCAGCTCCCGCCACGGCAGCTCCCGGTAGACCAGCGGCGGGACGGCGAGCGCGTACACGACGGCGACCGCCGCCGCCTCCGTCGGCGTGAAGAAGCCGAACAGGATCCCGCCCATGATGATGACCGGGATCATCAGCCCCGGGAGCGCCGCGCCCAGGGCCGCCCGGAACGCCGCCCAGGTCGGCGCGGCCTCCCGCGGGTAGTTGCGCCGCCGCGCGATGACGAAGGTCGGCACGGCCATGCCGAGGGCGATCAGGATGCCCGGCAGGTAACCGCCGGCGAAGATCGCGGCGACCGACTCGTCGGCCATCCAGGCATAGATCACGGCGATGATCGACGGGGGGATGATGGGGGCCAGGATGGCGGTGCAGATGGTGAGGACGGTGGCGAAGTCGCGGTCGTAGCCCTTGCGTACCATCTGGGGAATCAGGAACGTGCCGAGGGCGGAGACGTCGGCGACGGCCGAGCCCGAGATCCCCCCGAAGATCATGCTGTCCACGATGTTCACGTAGGCCAGTCCGCCCCGGAAGCGACCGACCAGGACCGTGGCGAGGTCGATGATCGCCCGGGCCACGCCGCTGCGCGCCGCCAGGTTCCCGGCCAGGATGAAGAGCGGCGCGGCCAGGATGATGAACGAGTCGGACAGGAGGCCCACGAACCGCGAGGGGATGATGATCGGGTTGAGCGCCGAATAGAGGGTGGCCGCCGCCAGCGTGCCGACCCCCAGGGCGAGACCGATCGGCATGCCGACGACGACCAGGGCGACGAAGACGATCAGGAGCGTCTCGGCCACGCTACCAGAGCCGCCGCACGGCGACAACCAGGCGCCACGCCATGGGCAGGAGGATGAGGGCGGCCCCGACCGGCACCGCGGCGTACACGTACCCCAGCGGCAGGCCGAGGCCGGCGCTGGTCTGGAGCTGGGCATTCGGCACCAGGACGAAGCTCGTCTTGATGATCGACAGGAAGAGGAGCATCCCGACCGCCTCGGTCATGGCCCGGGCGAGCGCCTGGCCGCGTGGCGGGAGGCGATCGCGGAAGTACTCGAGGGCCGTGTGCTCGCCGCGCTGCATGGCGGCCGCGGCGCCGATCATGACCACCCAGACGAAGAGGTAACGCGGCACTTCGTCCAGCCCGTCGAGGGCGTAGGTGAAGACGTAGCGGAGGATGACCTGGAGGAAGACGGCCCCGGTCATGACGGCGAGCAGGAGCCCCCCGAGCAGGCCGAGACCGTCGTAGAGGCGGGCGCCCCAGCGGCCGAACGGGCGGTCGCCCGGCATCACGTCACTTGAGGGTGATGATGTACTCGACGAGCTTCTGGGCCTCCTTGCCGGCGGGCGTCGCGAAGAACTCGTCATAGACGCTCTTGGTGGCGGCCCGGAACGGCGCCGGGTCGGGCTTGGTGATGGAGACCCCCTGGGCCTTGACCTTCTCCTGGATGTCCTTGTCCTCGTCCAGGATGAACTTCCGGTTCCACTGCTCGGCGTGCCGGGCCGCCTCCATGATCGCCTTCTGGGTGGCCGCGTCATGCTTCTGCCACGAGGCCTTCGACATGATGAGCGCGACTGCCTGGTGGGTGTGGCGGACGTCGGCGACGTGCTTGACGATGTCGTAGAACTTGTTGTGGTAGAAGGTGTTGATCCCGCCCTCGGCGAAGTCGATCACCTTGGTCTGGAGCGAGGTCGCCACCTCGGGGAAGGCGATGGCGGTCGGGATCATCCCGAGCGCCCTGAAGGTCGCCACCAGGATCTTGTCCTCCTGGACCCGCACCTTCTTGCCCTTCACGTCGGCGATGGAGTTGATCGGGTAGTGCCCGTAGATGCCCCGGTAGCCGGCCGCGATGAAGGCGACCAGCTTGAACCCCTTCTTGTCGAGCACCGGCTCGCAGAACTTCCGGACCGTGTCGCCGCCGTCGAGCGCCGCATAGACGTGCTGGTAGTCGCGGAAGATGTAGGGGAGCTGGAACACGGACATCTCGGGCACCAGGGTGGACAGGGGCGCGGTGGTGACCGGCCCGAAGTCCACCGTGCCGAGCTGGATCTGCTGGGCGACCTCGCGCTCGCCGCCGAGGGCGCCCGAGTGGTGGTGGACGACCTTGACCTTGCCACCGGTCAGCTCGGCGAGCTTGTCGATGAACTGCTGGGAGGCGAGCGTGGTGCCATGCTTGGGCGGGTTGACGTTGCCCATGACGAGCTCGCGGGGCTGGGCCGCGACCTCCGTCCAGCTCGCGAGCAGCAACAGGACGATCAGTGACAGACGGGTCGTCATCGGTCGGTCCTCCAGGTTCACGCGGTCGGGCTCAGTCCTCGACCGGCATCGTCACCGGCTCGCCGGCGCCGTAGAAGTAAGCGCCGCGGCCGGCCGCGCCCCCGACCACCGCGATGTCGAAGCACCCGGGGTCCTCGACGATCGGGAGCGACAGATCAGGATGGTCGGCCAGCCAGCCGAGCTCCGGGTGCGCGGTCTGGAACGCCTTGGGCTCCTTGTTGAGCATGAGCGTGCGGAAGGGCAGCCGGGCCTTCCGGTAGAGCGCCGCCCCGAGCTCGGCGCGCCCCCAGCCGGCCCGGGCGAAGATCTGGGCGTGCTCGGGGCACACGAACAGCGTGTTGTGCTCCCGCTCTTCGGTCTTGTACCGGGGGTCCGCCCGCCGGCCGATGAGCCAGAGGCCCGTCCCCACCTGCGCCACGTTGGTGGCGGCGGTGGCGAAGACCTCGACGAGGTCCTCGGGCCTGGTGCTCCGGAAATCGTGGAGCTCGCAGATGCCGTAGACGAAGTGGACGGTGACCGTGCTGGCCTCGGGCGGGTAGCCGAGGCTCGCGTGGTAGGGCTCCCACGGGCTCTCCGCCTCGTTCTCGGCGCAGGCCAGGCTGTACTTGAGCGGCGAGCCGATCGTGTCCATGTCGGAGACGCCGACGTAGGTGTGGCCCACGTTCATCATGATGAGCCGCACCGCGCGGCCGAGCGCCGTGTTGACCGCCGAGGGCGCGCCCGGGCCGAGGGCGCACATGCCGGCGTTGAGACCGGTCGCCCGCCCCCGGGGGCCGTTCACGAGGACGAGGGGGGCGTGCGGACCCGTGGACATCGCCTTGTTGCGGAGGTACATCTTCGGCGCGGCCAGGCAGCGGACGGCGGCGATGAGGAGAGGGAGGGCCTCGGGCCGGCACCCCGCCATGACCGCGTTGACGGCGAGCTTCTCCACGGTGGCCAGCCCGAATCCGGGCTCGAGGGTCGCGACGACCTCGCCGGGGTCGCGGGCCGTCCCGCCCAGCATGGCCTCTACGGCCCGCGGGGTCGGCGGGACCAAGGGGAACCCGTCGCTCCAGCCCCGCGCCAGGAAGTCGGCCTGCATCCGCTCCCACGCCTCCAGCGCGTCCTCCCCGTCGTAGGTGAGGCGCTCCTCGAGGGCCGGCCGCTCGGCAGGGGCCGGCGCCTGCACGGGCCGCGTGAGCCCGGCGACCACCTGGTCGAAGGCGGCCTCGGCCATCCGGTGGATGGCCTCGGGCGTCTGGTTGGTGAACGGGAGCGGCACCACGGCCAGCGGCAATCCGGGAAGTCCGAAGCTGGCGGCGCTCCGCTCGGCGTCGTGGACGAAGGCCCGGGCGGTGAAGATGGCGGTCGGGATTCCCCGCCGCTCCAGCTCGACCATGTCGTGGGTCCCCCACGACGTGCACGACCCTCAGTCGTTGGTCGTGCCGATCACCGCCTGGACGTCGGCGGCGATGCGGTCGGCGTCCTCCGCCGTGCAGTGGCGCATGAGCCAGCCGACGGAGCCGGTATAGCGGCGGAACCTCGTGGTGGGGTAGCGCTGGCGCAGGAGGGCCTCGGTCCGATCGAGCGCCGCGTCGCCGCCGGCCTTCATGTTCCAGTAGAGCCCGATGGTCGCGCCCTCGAGCCCCCCGGGGCGCGCGGCCGGCTTGACGGAGTGCTCGAGGGTCCGGGCAACGGGGTTGTGGATG
>DASYQW010000357.1 GCA_036005065.1 Candidatus Methylomirabilota bacterium
CGTGGTGTTCCGTCGCGCGGCGGCGGCGCCCGCGCGGACGCTTCCGGGCGCGACCACCACCGTCCTGGCGACCCTGGCCGGCCCGTGGAGCGTCCGCTTCCCGCCGAACTGGGGCGCGCCACCGGAGGTCCGTCTCGACCGCCTCGTCTCCTGGACCGCGTCCGCCGATCCCGGCGTGAAGTACTTCTCCGGGACGGCCACCTACGAGAAAGACCTCCAGGCGCGGCCCCCCTGGTTCCGTCCGGGGGCGAAGGTGATGCTGGATCTCGGAGACGTGAAGGAGATCGCGGAGGTCTCGGTCAACGGCACGCCGTTCGGGATCCTCTGGAAGCCGCCCTTCCAGGCGGACGTGACGGCCGCGCTCCGGCCGGGGTCGAACCACCTCGAGATCAAGGTCACGAACCTCTGGCCCAATCGGATGATCGGCGACCAGCAGCCCTCGGCGACGAAGGCCTACACCTTCACCGATTACAAGGCGTACACGAGGGATTCGCCGCTGCTCGAGTCCGGGCTGCTGGGACCGGTGACCCTCCTGGCCGTGACGTCGCGATGACTCGTCTTCATTAAGGAGGCCGGAGATGCGTGCTCGCCGGGGATCGTTCGGCTGGGGGATGCTCGTCGGCGCGAGTGCCATGGCGCTGGTGGGCTGGAGTCTCGGGTGGCCGGCGCAGGGCGTCGAGGCGGCCGCGCCTTCGGCGGCCCGGTACCCGATCAAGGTCGTCCTCGAGAACGCGCGCGTGCGCGTCAGGGACGTGACGTTCCCACCGGGCGTGCTCGACACCGGCATGCACACGCACGAGTTCGCCCACGTGGGCGTCATCCTCACCCCGGGCTCGCTGGTGTTCACCGAGCCGGGCAAGCCCGCGGAGACCGTGCGGTTCGACTCTGGCAGCGTCGGCTTCCGCGAGGGCAACGTCATCCATCAGGTTGCCAACCCGGGAACGGCGCCCATGCGCGTGATCGAGGTCGAGCTCAAGTAAGGAGTTAAGATCGGCCTCCAGATGACGAGAGCCTCGCGCAAGGTCGCGTCGCCGCGGGTGGTCTCGGTGGAAGATCTCCGGCCCCTGGCGCGGCGCCGGGTACCCCGTGCCGTGTTCGACTATCTCGACGGAGGCGCGGAGGGCGAGGTCACGCTGCGGGAGAACTGCCGGGCCTTCGAGGACCTGACCTTCCGGCCCCGGCACGCCGTCGCGCACGCCGAGTGCAACCTGCGTACTCGCGCGCTGGGCTTCGACCTGTCCGTCCCCTTCATGCTGGCACCGGTGGGATACAGCCGCCTCATGCATCCGGGCGGCGAGGTGGCGGCCGCGGGCGCCGCCGGCCGAGCGGGCACGGCCTACATCCTCTCCACCATCTCGGGGCACCGGCTCGAAGACGTGAAGGCCGCCTCCCCCGGCCCCGTGCTCTACCAGCTCTACCTCCTCGGTGGCCGGGCGGCCGGCGAGGCGTCCATCGAGCGAGCCCGCGCCGCAGGGTTCGCCGGCCTCGTCGTCACCATCGATACACCCGTCGCCGGCATTCGTGAGCGCGACCTTCGCAACGGGATGAAGGAGCTGGTGGGTTCGGGCCTGCTGGAGAAGGTCCCGTACCTCCCCGAGATCCTGTCCCATCCGGGTTGGCTCCTGGGCTTCCTGCGCGACGGCGGGATCCGGCCGCTCCCCAACGTCGTGATCCCGGGCCAGGGTCCGATGCCGCTCCTCGACGTCGCGGCCGCTCTCGCCAGCTCGACTGTGACCTGGGCCGACCTGGGCTGGATCCGCGCCGCCTGGCGCGGGCCGCTCGTCGTGAAGGGCGTCCTCACCGCCGACGACGCGCGTCGCGCCGCCGACGAGGGCGCGGCCGCCATCTCCGTCTCCAACCACGGCGGACGCCAACTGGACGGCGTGCCCGCCTCGATACGCGCCTTGCCCGAGGTGGTGGCGGCGGTCGACGGCCGGGTCGAGGTCTGGATGGACGGAGGCATCCGCCGGGGCGCCGACATCGTCAAGGCGCTGTGCCTCGGTGCTCGGGCCGTCCTCTGCGGCCGCGCCTATGCGTATGGCCTGGCCGCCGCCGGGGGGGCGGGGGTCGACCGCGCCATCGAGATCCTGCGCGCCGACCTGGACCGCACGCTGAGGCTGCTCGGGTGCCCGTCCGTGGCCGCCCTGGACCGCTCCTACGTGAACGTGCCGAAGAGCTGGGAATGGTCTTGAACCTGATGGGTCGCCACTACCAGTTCTTCAGCCTCATGTTCCGATACTCGACCTTCATCGGCGGGCCGACGTGAACCTGGACGCCGATCAACCCGTCGATCGGGCGGTGGCTCGCGTCGTCGTCGATGACCACGCTCATCACGCGACCGTTGACGATGTGCCTGAGCGTATGGCCACGTGCCATCAGATGAACCGAGTTCCAGCCATCCGTCACCACCGCCGCCAGCTCTCTCTCGTCTCCAAGGGTTGAGACCAGGACGGGCGGCCGGCCTCCGACGACCCTCGTGAGCTGTCCTCGCACGGCGAGAAAGAGCCGGCCCTTTTCCTCGTAGTTGTTCCCGACGTACCGATTGCGGCCGTCGATGTCGCACTGATACCCGCGCATCGCGAACTTGTTGTCCGGCGTCACCGGGTCGGGCACGACCACACTGCGGTAGTTGATGCCGCTGTTGCCTTCGGGCGTGATGCGATAGTCCAGCTTCAGCTCGAAGTCCTTGGGCCGGCCGCCACGCCAGATGATGAAGGTGTTGCTCTTGACCACGGTGGCGGGCGTGATCTCGCCCACGAGCGAGCCATCCTCGACGCGCCAATACTTCTGGTCTCCCTCCCAGCTCGCGAGCGTCTTGCCGTCGAAGATCGCCTGGAACCCGGGCTCGTCGCCGGTGATGGTCTCTGGACGGTCGCTCTGCCGGGGGATGTAGGGCGATGCCGGCGGCGGGGAGCCCTGGGTGCTGGCTCCGAGTAGCGCCAAACCTCCGAGAAGCGCGACGATCCGTCGTGAACGTCGCATGATGTCGGCTCAGACACTCTGAGGTCCGCACAACACCGCGTTGAGCGGCGAAGGCCGCGGCCTTCTAGCGCGCGCGGACTTCGTCCGCTCCAACGCGTTGTTATCCGGCCCCTCGAGAGCGCCACACCCTGGGATGCCGCTTGGCATGAATGCAGCCTACTACCACCACTTC
>DASYQW010000358.1 GCA_036005065.1 Candidatus Methylomirabilota bacterium
GGCGTGCTTCATGAGTTCTCGACCATCCCCAAGGTCACGGAGGACGTGACCGACATCATCCTCAATTTGAAGGAGCTCGTGATTCGGACCGACGTCGAGGAGCCGGTCACCATGTACCTCAAGGCGAAGGGCCCGGGCGAGGTCACGGCCGGGGACGTCTCCCCACCCGCCGGCGTAGACATCCTCAACACCGACCTGCACATCGCCACGGTCGCTAAGGGCGGGAGCCTGGAGATCGAGATGGTGGTGGAGCGGGGCGTCGGGTATCGGCCGGCCGAGCGGAACAAGAAGCCACGGGACCCGATCGGCGTCATCCCCGTGGACTCGATCTTCTCGCCGGTCCACAAGGTCTCGTACACGGTCGAGAACACCCGTGTGGAGCAGATGACCGATCGGGACCGGCTCATTCTCGACGTGGAGACCGACGGCTCGATCAGCCCCCGCGAGGCAGTGGCATCCGCCGGCGGCACCCTCGTCGACCTCGTGCAGCTGTTCTACGACCTGGCCGAGGCTCCCAGCTTGAACGTCAAGGAGGCAGAGGACGAGTCCCTTCCGTCGGACTATGGGATCACGGTCGAAGAGCTGAACCTCTCGGTCCGGTCCTACAACTGCCTCAAACGGGAGGGAATCAACACGGTCGGCGACCTTGTCCAGAAGTCGGAGGCCGAGCTCATGGACATCCGCAACTTCGGCCAGAAGTCGATCGACGAGGTCAAGACGAAGCTGGCCGAGCTCGGCCTGTCACTGCGGGAGGAGTAGGAGCGATGCCGAGGCCCAAACGCGGCCCCCGGCTGGGCGCCGGTCCGGCGCACCAGCGGCTCCTGCTCGCGGGGCTGGCCGCGCAGCTGTTCACGCATGAGCGAGTGAACACGACCCAGGCCAAAGCCAAGGCGGTTCGTCCGCTGGCCGAGAAGCTGATCACCTCGGCGAAGCGAGGAGACCTCGCCGCTCGCCGCGAGGTCTTGAAGGTGATTCCGGACCGGGACGTCGTGCACAAGCTCTTCACCGACATCGGCCCCCGGTACGCCGAGCGGCCGGGTGGGTACACGCGGATCCTGAAGCTCGGTGCTCGTCAAGGTGACGGCGCGCCCATGGCACGTATCGAGCTCGTCGCCTCGGAGGAGTAGGCATCCTCGGCGGCCATGACGCCCGTCGTCAGGCTGACGCTCGCGTATGACGGCACGGGGTTCCGCGGGTGGGCCAAGCAGCGTGAGCAGCGCACGGTCGAGGGCGTCCTCCAGACTGCGCTGGAACGGTTCCTGAGACACCGCCCGAAGATCTCGGTGGCCGGCCGGACCGATGCCGGCGTCCACGCCCGGGGACAAGTGGTTTCGTTCCAGGCGGCCGACGTTGTCGATGTCGGCCGCCTGCAACTGAGGCTGAACGCCCTTCTCGCTCCGGAGGTCGTGGTGACCGAGGCGCGCGGCGTGCCCGACGGATTCCACGCTCGACACAGCGCGACGGCGCGGGAGTATCGCTACCGGATCGAGACCGGGCCCTATCCTGATCCGTTCACCGCGCGGTTCGTGTGGCACCGGCCCGGCGAACTCTCGCTCCCGCGGATGCGCGCGGCCGCCCGCGAGTTGGTGGGCGAACACGACTTCGCCTCGTTCTGCCGACTGCCCAGGGACGGATCAACCACGATCCGGAACCTGCAGCGGCTGGCGATTGCCCGGTCGGGGGGTCTGGTCGAGGTCACGGCCCGGGCCAACGCGTTCCTGCACCAGATGGTCCGGAGCCTGGTGGGGACCTTGGTCGCGGTGGGCGAGGGAAGGATCGAGCCGGACCGTGTCCCTGCCATCCTGGCCGCGAGGGACCGCTCGGCGGCCGCCCAGATGGCGCCCGCCCACGGCCTGACCCTCGAACGCGTGGCGTACGGCCGGCGCTGAACATCAAGGCGTCTGATGCCTCAAGCCGAGGCGGCCTTTGACGGAGTCGCAAAGTCGCAGGTAGCATGGGGCGTCGGCTCGTCCGGGCCGACCTTTCTCACGTATGAAGACCTACACGCCGAGGCCGCGCGACATCGAACGCCGCTGGTATCTGATCGATGCCGGCGGCGTCATCCTGGGCCGCCTGGCGACTCAGGTGGCGGCCATTCTCCGCGGCAAGCACAAGCCGATCTTCGCTCCGCACATGGACACGGGTGATCACGTCGTGGTGGTGAACGCCTCGGGCGTCCGGCTGACCGGGGGCAAGGAGGAGAAGAAGCTGGCGCGGCGCCACTCGGGATATCCGGGGGGGCTCACCGAAACCACGTATTCGCGTCTCCTGGCCACGAGACCGGCGTTCGCGGTGGAGAAGGCGGTCCGGGGGATGCTTCCCAAGAACAGCCTGGGCCGAGCCATGATCGGCAAGCTGAAGGTCTATGCGGGGCCCGAGCACCCGCATCGGGCTCAGAACCCGGAGCGGCTCTCGCTTGGTCAGGTCCCGACGTGGAGCGGGCTGCCGAAGCCGCCGCCGGTGGCGCCGACCGGCCCCCAGCCCAAGGCTCCACCCAAGCGATCTGGAGCCAAGCCCGGCTCCGCCGGCCCGAGGGCCAAGCGGTCGGCGGCCAAGCGGACCACGGCAAAGACGACGTCGAAGGCTTCGGCGGCCAAGTCTCAAGCGGCCAAGAGGACCACCGCCAAGGCGGCGACG
>DASYQW010000359.1 GCA_036005065.1 Candidatus Methylomirabilota bacterium
ATGCCCCCCCTAACGGCGCGCCGCAAGACGTCGCGGGGCTGGGGCCCCGCCGTCCGAGGCGCGCGAACCCAAAGTTGCGGCGGCATAGCCGCCGCTCGGAGCGCTGCTCGACGCATCGCGGTCTCGGGACGAGCTGTCGGGCTACTCTGACACACCCCTAGCCTTTCAGCCGATCGACGCGGGTCTCCTTCGGCAGACCCAGCACCCGCTCGCCGATCACGTTCTTCTGGATCTCCGACGAGCCGGCGTAGATCGTGCCGGCCCGCGACCACAGGAAGGCCTGGGCCCAGGTGCCGGCCTCGCCGGAGGAGGTGTCGACGTCCAGGAACTCGTAGGGCACGCCGGCCATGAGCTGCCCCCACGGGCCCAGGACCTCCAGCGCCAGCTCGAGGTACCGTTTCTCGAACTCGCTGTAGGAGAGCTGGGTGATCGAGGAGGCCGGGCCGGGCGACTCCCCCTTCTGGAGGGCGGACAGGACCCGGAGCGCCGCGTACCGCTGGACCTCGAGCTCGGCGTAGATCCGGCCGATCCGGGCCCGGACGCGGGGGTCGTCGAGCAGCGGCCGCCCGCCGCGGGTGAGCGTCCGGGCCGCTTGAACGAGCTGACCGAAGGCCGCCTTGTACCGGGTCACCCGGGCCAGGGAGTTCCCGCCGCGCTCGTACGACAGGGTCGTCTGCGCGATCTCCCAGCCCTGGCCCAGCCGGCCCACCAGATCCGCCGTCTCGGCGCGGGCATCGGTCATGAAGACCTCGGAGAAATGGGCGCTGCCGGTGATCTGCCGGAGGGGCCGCACCTCGACGCCGGGCTGGCGCATGCCGAGGAGGAAGCACGAGATGCCCTTGTGCTTGGGCACGGTCGAATCCGTACGGGCCAGCAGCAGGCCCCAGTCGGCGAGGACGCCGCCACTGGTCCAGATCTTCTGACCGTTCACCACGAAGTGGTCGTCCCGCGCCTCGGCCCGTGTCCGGAGGCTCGCCAGATCGGAGCCGGCGTTCGGCTCGGAGTAGAGCTGGCACCAGAGCTCCTCGGCGGTGAGGATCTTCTTGAGGTAGCGGTGCTTCTGGGCGTCGGTGCCGTGGACGATGATCGTCGGCCCCACGATCGCGATGCCGAGGCCGTTGATCGGCGGCGGGGCGTTGACGCGCGCCATCTCGGCGGCGGCGATCGCCTGCTGCATCGGCGTCGCGTCCTGGCCGCCGTAGAGGCGGGGCCACCCCATGCCGACCAGGCCGGCGTCGTAGAGCTTCTGGTGCCACGCCCGGCGCTCGGCGAGCGTCTTGAGCTCGCCCCGCGGCACGTTCGCCTCGAGCCAGCGCCGCGTCCGGTCCCGGAAGGCGAGGTCCTCGGGCGCGTAGGTCAGATCCATGGGGGCCTCCTCGCGCGGTGGCGGCCGCCCGGACAGGATAGCGCGTCCCGGATCGATCAACCAGGGGGGCACCGACGGCGAGCTTCGTGAGGCGGCTACCAGGTTGGATCTCCGGCTGGGGAGGCCATAGGACCTCGCGCTCCAAACGCTATCTTGGGAGGACCGCGTCTCCGCCACCTGCATCGCCCGGCCTCGCGGTAGGGCGGAATCGTGGAATGGACAGCTCGGGGGTGACGTCCTCGAAGGTCACCTCGACGGGCATGCCGATGGCGACGTGCCCCGGGTCGCACTCGACGAGATTCGTCAGGACCTGCAGGCCTTCCGCCAGCTCGACCCAGGCCAGCACGTATGGCAGCTCGTCCTTGAATCCCGCGGCCTGGCTCCGGTGGGTCACCGTGTAGGTGTACACGGTGCCCCGGCCGCGGCTCGGCTCCCAGGCGAGGTCCGCGCTCCAGCAATGCGCGCAGACGCCGCGCGGGTAGTACTGGGCCGCCCCGCATGCCCGGCATCGCTGGATCAGGAGCTCGTGGCGCCGGCAGGCTTCCCAGAAGGGTCGCGACTCCGGCGTGATCTCGGGCAGCGGCTTCGCGGAGGGGCTCATCGCCGGGGGTCGAGGCGCGACTAGGTCCGGGCGAGGACGAGGGTGGCCCCGGAGTGCCGGGTGCCGAGCGCCCCGCCGGTGCCGTGGACGACCGCGAGGCGCGCCTTCGGCACCTGGCGCTCGCCGCATTCGCCGCGGAGCTGGCGGACGGCCTCGATGACCAGGAAGATCCCGCGCATGCCCGGGTGATTCGACGAGAGGCCGCCGCCGTCGGTGTTGATCGGGAGCGCCCCGCCGGGCCCGAGCCGCCCGTCCTCGACGAAGCGGCCGCCCTCCCCCTTCGGGCAGAATCCCAGGTCCTCCAGCGTCACCAGCACCGTGATGGTGAAGGAGTCGTAGATCATGGCCAGGTCGACGTCGCCGTGCCGGACGCCGGCCTCCCCGAGGGCCCGGGGTCCGGTCTGGGCCGCCGCCGATACCAGGTAGTCGCGCTTCCCGGCCGCGGTGTGGGCGACGGCTTCGGTCGCGGCCAGCACGGCCACCGGGCGCTTGGCCAGGTCCCGGGCGAGGTCGGGATGCACCACCACCACGGCCCCGCCGCCGTCGGTGATGACGCAGCAGTCAAGGAGGTGGAGCGGCGAGGAGATCATGGGAGAGCGCAGGACGTCCTCGATCGTGATGGGGTCCCGATAGAATGCCACCGGATTCCGCCCGGCGTGCCGCCGGCAGGCCACGGCGACCGCCGCCAGCTGGGCGCCCGTCGTCCCGTACTCGTGGATGTGCCGCTGGGCCACCAGCGCGTAGAGGCCCACGGTCGACGTGCCGTAGATCGCCTCGAACTGATCGAGGTAGTCCCCGGCCGTCCGGCCGCGGGTCCCCACCGCGATCCCCTGGGAGCGCGGCGTCGAGCCGTAGGTCACGAGGGCGACGCGGCAGCGCCCCTGGGCGATCGCCGCCGCCGCATGGTGCACGTGAGCGACGAACGAGGCGCCGCCGATCGTGGTCCCGTCCACGTAGCGCGGGTGGAGGTTCAGATAGTCGAGCACCGGGAGCGGACCCAGCCCGCCCGAGCCGGCCGCCGTGAAGTAGCCGTCGACGTCCTTCAGGGCGAGGCCCGCGTCCTCGAGCGCCGCCCGGGCGGCCAGCGCCTGGATCTCGAGGGCGCTGCGGGCGGTCTTCCGCTCGGGAAACTCGTGGACCCCGGCGATCAGCGCGCCCGTCGGCATCGGGCTCTCAGGGGACCTGTCGGAGGGTGATCAAGGCGACGATGGGGTCCATTTTAGAGCCCCGCCCGGAGCACCGTCAAGCCGCGGACCGGCTCGGGATTGACTTTGCCGGCTTCGCTGGGCGAGAGTGGCCGCCATGGATCGCGCGGGAGCGCCGGCCAGTCGGCGCGAGCGGGTCGGCTGGTATTTCTACGATTGGGCCAATTCCGCGTTTGCCACGACCGTCGTCACGGTGTTCCTCGGCCCGTACCTCACGACGGTCACCCGCGCCGCCGCTGACGCGAGCGGGTTCGTCCATCCTCTCGGCATCCCCGTGTACGCCGGGTCGTTCTTCCCCTACGTCGTGTCGCTCTCGGTCCTGGGCCAGGTGATCTTTCTCCCCATCCTCGGCGCCATTGCCGACTACTCGCACCGCAAGAAGCAGATGCTGGCCCTGTTCGCGTACGTCGGCGCCCTCGCCACCATCGGGCTCTTCTTCCTGGAAGGGACCAACTATCTGTGGGGAGGCGTGCTCTTCCTGGTGGCCAACCTGAGCTTCGGCGCCTCGATCGTCATCTACAACGCGTTCCTCCCGGAGCTCGCCGGCCCGGACGAACGTGACGCCGTCTCGTCGATGGGGTGGGCGGTCGGCTATCTGGGCGGCGGCGTGCTGCTGGCCATGAACCTGGCCCTGTTCGCCTGGGCCGGCGACCTGGGCCTGGCGACCGGCACCGCCGTCCGCATCAGTCTGGCGTCCGCCGGCGTGTGGTGGGCCCTCTTCACGCTCATCCCGCTGGCCACGCTGCGGACGCGGCGACCGCTCAAGGGCGTGCCGCCCGGCCAGTCGTACCTGACCCTCGGCTTCCGGCAACTGCGGCACACCATCCGGACGGCCGGCGACTACCCCCAGACCCTCCTCTTCCTGATCGCCTATCTCTTCTACAACGACGGCGTCCAGACCGTCATCAACCTGTCGTCTCAGTTCGGACAAGAAGAGCTGGGCCTGCCGATCTCCACGCTCACCCAGGTCATCCTCATGGTGCAGTTTGTCGCGTTCTTCGGCGCCCTCGTGTTCAACTACGTCGCCCGAGTGGTCGGCACCAAGCAGGCGATCATGATCACGCTGGTGATCTGGACCGCCTGCCTGGTCTACGCCTTCGGCCTGCTACGCACGGCGCTCGGGTTCTTCGTCCTGGGCGCCGTGATCGCGGTGGTCCTGGGCGGCAGCCAGGCGCTGAGCCGGTCGGTGTACTCGCTGATGATCCCGCCGGGTCGCGAGGCGGAGTACTTCAGCCTTTACGAGGTGAGCGAGCGCGGCACCAGCTGGCTGGGTCCGCTCCTGTTCGGCCTGACCCTCCAGTTCACCGGCAGCTACCGCCTCGCCATTCTCTCCCTGGTGGTCTTCTTCATCGTGGGGCTGGTGCTGCTGGTGCGGGTCGACGTCCGCCGAGCCGCCCTCGAGGCCGGTAACGAAGCCCCTCGAGGCGTGTGAGGATGCCGGCTCCCGTCCCCTCGGCCGCGCGGCGCGCGTGCTAGAATCATGTCCCGTCCGGGCCGGCTTCTGCGGGAGAAGAGGGGGCACACCGACATGATCGTCGCGACCGAGCCGGAGCAGCTGCGCGACGTGCGCTACGGCACCCGCGGACGGATCGCCCTGATCGTCCCCTACGACAACGCGGTGATCGAGCCGGAGCTGGCGATGGCCCTGCCGGACGGCGTCACCGGGAACGTGCTGCGGATCATCAAGTGTCCGCCGGACGCGATGGTCACCACCGCGCTGACCCTGGCCGGCCAGGCCCCCTACCTGGGCGCGCGGGCCGTGCTCTACTGCTGCGTGGCCAGCGTGTGTCTTCAAGGCGTCACCGAGGACGAAGCGTTCTGCCGGGAGCTGTCCGCGAAAGCGCAGCTGCCCGCCCGGAGCGCTACCGCGTCCATGGTCGACGCGCTCCACGCGATCGGCGCGCGGCGCCCGGCCTTGCTCCTCCCCTACCCCGAGCCGAAGTGCCTGGCGGTGCGGCGGTACTTCGCGGCCCACGGGTTCGAAGTCGTGGGCGACCACCGGCTGGGTCTCGAGCCCGAGGCCATCAACGACCTGTCGCCGCGCGACGTGTTCGAGGCGGCCCGGCGGGTCCCCACGGCCGGCGCCGACAGCCTCCTGCTGGTCTCGACCAACCTGCCCACCCTCGAGGCGCTGCCGCACCTCCAGCGGCTCTCCCCGATCCCCGTGCTCAGCACCAACGCCGCGCTCGCCTGGAACGGCCTCCGGCTTCTCGGGCTGGTCCCGGCCCACATGCCGGAAGGCCGGGTCATGGATGCCATTGGCCAGGCCTGACAGCGTGACCGGCCGCCCGGTGAGGCCGCTCGCGACGTAGACGGCGTTCGCCATGGCGCAGAGCGACCGGGGCCAAAGGCCGGGACGTCGGTCGCCTCGGCCTCAGTCGCGGAGCTCGGCCTGGATGTAGCGGGTGAAGTGCTGCGGGCCGGATTCCTGCGCGACGTGGACCCCGTGCGGGTGGGCCCGCGAGCGGTTCCCCTGGTGGGCCAGCTCGCAGACCCGGAAATCTTGCCGGTTCACCAGGTCCCAGAACTCCACCGTGTCGCGAGGGTCGAAGTCGCCGGTGGCCATGGTCTCGGGCTCGAACAGCCACTCGCAGACGAGGCGGGTCCGTTCCGGCCCGGCCGGCCAGAGCGTGTGGGTCAGCACGTAGTCCGGGTGGAGGCTCAGAAAGAAGTTCGGGTAGAGGGTGTTGTAGTAGACGCGGCTCCGGTCCTCGGGGGAGATGCCGCTCAGGTTCGGCCGATGCTTTTCGCCCGTGACGGTGAGGGTGTGACAGCCCTCGGCGAGCTCCATCCAGTGGCCGCCGCGCCAGGCGCGCGCGCCTTCCCGCTCGGCAGCGCCGCCGGCCAGGTAGGGCGTGACCCGGTCGAGCTCGGGATGAATGTGAGGGCAGTGAAAGCACTCGGTGAAGTTCTCGATGAGGAGCTTCCAGTTGGCCGCGACGTCGTAGACGACACGGGTCGCGCGGCGGAGGGCCTGCAGCCGATACCGGGCGAAGTGGGTCCAGAGCCCCTCCATCTGCTCCTGGAGCGGGATGGGCTCGGCCGCCAGGCTCAGGAAGACGAAGCCTTCCCACACCGTCACCTGAATCGGATGGAGCGGGTAGTCGGGCTTGGCGAAGTCGGGCATCCGGACCATGTGGGGGGTCCCCTGGAGCCGGCCGTCGAGAGCGTAGGTCCAGCCGTGATACGGACAGGTGATGCCGTGACGCGGAAAGCACCCCTCGGCCTCGGTGGCGAGCCGCGCCCCCCGGTGCCGGCAGACGTTGTAGAAGCCCCGGATCGCCCCT
Source organism: Candidatus Methylomirabilota bacterium (assembly GCA_036005065.1). Taxonomy (NCBI): domain Bacteria; phylum Methylomirabilota (SeqCode); species Candidatus Methylomirabilota bacterium. Next base: position 6,460 of record DASYQW010000359.1, read on the forward strand.
TCGTTGTCGCGCACCAGCAAGACGCTCTCATCGGCGACCTGTCGGAGCACGAACTCCCCGGGCCGGGCGAGCTCTTCCTCGCGCCCGGCGCAGAGCCACTTCCGATAGAACAGGCGCTCCTTCTCCTGCTCGTAGACCGCCGGCGCCCAGTAGTAGTGGCTCGGTAAGCTCCGCTCCAGCCGGTTCAGGAGCCGGATGGCCGTCGCCTGCCCGGCTGGGCCGCCGGCCTGGGGTCCGTCCATGCGCTGTTCCTCCCTCGGTGATTCGTTCACGTCTCGCGCTCGGAGGCGGGCACTCGCGCGAAGTCCGGGTGGAGCGCGTAGTAGTCACCGTACACCTGCTCGGCCGCGCGGCGGGCCGCCGCCCACGCCACCGGCGCCGCGCGGAAGCGGGCCGCCCGGACCGGGCCGAGGTCCACCAGGGGCTCCTGGCCCAGGATCGTGGCCGCCACTGTCGCGCCGAGGCCGGCCGACCCGGACACCCCGTGGGCACAGCAGCCGGCCGCCATGATGAGACCGCGGACCCCCGGCACCTCGCCCAGGCAGAACTGGCCGTCGGGCGTGAACGTCGGGAGCCCCTGGAACGTGCTGTTGATCGGCGTATCGTCGAGCGCCGGGAGTACCTCGAGGGCGTCCTGCCCGAAGCCGGCCAACCGCTCCCACTCGGGCTCGACGCGGAGATCCCGGTAGTCGCGGGGCAGCGTGCGCGGATCCACGCTGGTCGGATTCGCCTCGAATCCGCCCACCAGGAGGCTGCGAATCTCCGCGCGAACGTAGAGCCGCAGATCCGGGATCCGGAGCACCGGGAGCTCCGGCGAGGCGCCCGCGATCGGCTCGGTGACGAAGTACTGGTGCCTGACCGGGACGATCGGCAGCTCGACGCCGGCCGTCGCCGCCAGCATGCCCGCCCACGGGCCGGCGGCCACCACGATCGTCTCGGTGCGGATCGCTCCGCGATCGGTCAGGACGCCGGTGACGGCGCCGGGCCGACTCGACAGGGCCAGGGCCCGGGTCCCGGTATGGATCCGGACCCCGAGGGCGCGGGCGCCCTGGGCGTACGCCATGGTGAGCCCGTAGGGCTGGATGTAGCCATCGGTCGGGCACCACAGGGCCGCCCGCACACGCGCGAGGTCGAGCAGGGGAAACCGCGCCGCGACCTCCCGCAGCGGGACGAAGTCGACGTCGAGCCCCTCCTGCCGGCCGACGGCCACCAGGTGCCGGAACTCCGCCTCCCGCTCGGGCGTCAGGGCGAGGCGCAGGCTGCCGACCGCGCGGTAGTCGGGGTCGTAGCCGGTCTCGCGCTGAAGGGCCTGGAAGGTGCGCACCGAGAAACTGGCGATGCGGACCCGGGCGGCGGAGCTCCGCACCTGACCCACGAGGCCGGCCGCCTGGCTGGTGGTGCCGGAGGCGAGCTCGTCCTTTTCCAGGAGCGCGACGTCGCGCTTTCCGGCCCTGGCCAGGAAGTAGGCCACCGCGCAGCCGAAGGCGCCGCCGCCGATGATGGTGATCTCGGCGTCGCGAAGCGGGGTCGAGCTCATGGCCGCCGCGGGACCAGGACGGCTAGCGCCGCCGCCAGGCCTGCGTGCGCCGCTCGAGGCCGCGCACCAGCAACAGGTGGAGCCCGCGCATCGCCACGTTCGTGTAGAAGATCATCATGGCCATGGCGGCGGCCGCCGCCGTCTGGCCCGCGTCATCCATGTCGAGCACGGCCACCGAGGCCAGCTCCGTGTCGGGGCCCCACAGGAACACCACCCCCGAGACCGTGGTCATGGCGTTGACGAAGAGGTAGATTCCGACGTCCAGGATGGCCGGGAGGCAGACCGGCACCGTCACCCGCCAGAAGGTCTTGTAGAAGGGCTGCTTGAGTGACGCCGAGACGGTCTCGAACTCGGGGTCCATCTGCTTGAGGGCGGTGACCGCAGTGAGGTGGGCCACCGTGTAGAAGTGGACGATCGTGTTGATGACCAGGATCCCCATGGTGCGGTACAGGAAGCCGAGCGGGTTGGCAGGATCGTTGAAGAAGAAGATGTAGGCGAGGCCGAGCACGAGGCCGGGGATGGCCATCGGCATCATGGCGAGGAACTGGAAGACCGCCCGGCCCGCCAGGAAGCCACGGCCCTTCTCGACCAGGTAGGCACCGACGAAGACGACGATGGTGCCCACCAGGGCCGTGGAGAGCGCGAACCGGATGGAGTTCCCGTACGGCGCCCAACCCGCGGTGCCCCGCCGGTCGAAGTCGTAATGGAAGAGGCTGAGGCTCAGATTGTAAGGGTAGAACCGAACCAGCGAGGCGTACTGCGAGACGCCGATGATCCCGACCAGCAAGACGGAGATCAGGCCACAGAAGCCGAGCATGGCGAGGTCGAAGACACGACTCGGCTTGGGCTGGTAGGGCACCGCCCGGGCCGACAGGAGGGCGACCTGCCGCCGCCGGGCGACGCGGTCGACGAGGAAGGCGAAGGCGGCCGGGACGAGCAGGACCACGCTGACGACCGCGCCCATCTCGAAGTTCTGCTGCCCGATCACCTGCCGGTAGACGTCGGTGGCCAGCACGTTGTACTGCCCGCCGATCACCTTGGGCGCGCCGAAGTCGGTGATCACCATCGTGAACACGACGAAGGTCGCGCTGATGAGCCCGTAGCGCCCTCCGGGCAGGGTCACCGTGTAGAAGATGCGGGGGCGGCTGGCCCGGAGCGCGATGGCCGCCTCGTACAAGCGCGCGTCGGCGAGCGAGAGTGCCGTCAGGATGATCAGCAGCGCGTGGGGAAAGGTGAAGAAGACCTCGGCCAACACGATGCCGATCGGACCGTAGATCGGCCGGCCGAACAGGAGCCACTTGATCATCCCCTGGTTCCCGAAGAGGTAGATCAAGGCGATACCGGGCAGCATCGACGGCACCAGGATCGGGATGAGGGCGATCGTCTTGAACAAGCCCTTGAACGGCAGGCAGCTCCGCGTCAGGGCATACGCGTAGACGAACGCCAGCGGGACCGTGATGACGGTGCTGAGGAACGCCACGGAGAAGCTGTTGTGGATCGAATACGACAGCGCCGGCGTCTTGAAGTACTGCAGGTAGTTGGCGAGCCCGACGAAGCGGCCCTGGTGGTCCTGCAGGCTCTTCGCCAGCATGACGGCGAGCGGCAGGGCCAGCGTGACCACCAGATAGAGCCCGATGAGCCCCATGAGCGCGCGCATGATCCAGTCATCGCGGCTGACCTTGGGCTTGACGGCCGGCAGGGCCAGCTCGGCGGGGCGCGCGGCGAGGACGTCGATGCCGCCCTCAGCCACGGACCGCGGGCTCGACATCAGGGCGGACGGACTTGCGAGACCGCATCGCGCGTTCACGATACGCCAGGGCTGCTCTCGCTCGCAACCTCCCTCCGGTACCGCCTTTGCACGCAAGAGGGTGGCCCGGCTTGGGCCGAGAGGGAACCTATGGCCCTGCGTACGATTCTCGTGCTCGTCGCGGCTCTGACGGCCCTCCCCCTGTTGCTGTTCCGCCGATGGGACTGGCGCAGCCGGCACCGGCAGCCCCCGGAGGGCTGGATCCCGCCCTGAAGGCCGGCCGGGCCCGTCAGCGGCGGGCCGCCGCCGGCGGCCGGCACTCGATGCCAAGGAGGACATGACGATGACTCAGCGATCCGACGGTCCGCGGCTCGGCAGTGAGACCCTGGCCAGGATCCAGGAAGGGATGACGGTTTACGATCGCGACAATGTCCGGATCGGGACCGTGCGACGGGTGTACTTGGGGGCCTCGAGCGAAGCGGAGATCGGCCGAGGCGTGGGGGCGGTCAGCCCTCCCGATCCGGACCGCTTCGATCGGACATTCCTCGACGACCTGGCCGGCGGCCTCTTCGCCTCCGACTCCATGCCCGAAGAGCTCCGCGAGCGCCTGGCCCAGCACGGGTTCATGCAGATCGACAGCGCCGGCCTGTTCGCCGCCGACCGCTACGTGCTTCCGGAGCAGATCGCGAGCGTCTCCGGCGACGAGGTCCGGCTGAGCGTCCGCCGCAACGGTCTGATGAAGGCCGCCTGAGAGCGGTCTGGCGTCAGCGACCCTGCAGCCGGGGACTCACCGTGTTCAAGCGAATCCTGGTCGCGACGGACTTCTCCGAATTCGCCGAAGCGGCCTTGGGCGTGGGAAGCCAGCTCGCCCGGCGGCTCGGCGCCGAGCTCGTGCTCTTGCACGCCTTCGTGGAGATGAGGCCCTACAGCACCGCGGAGACAGCCTCGGTCCAGCGCGTCTACGAGGAGCAACGCCTGTGGGTCCAGAAGGCGCTCGATCAGCGCGTCGCTGATGCGTCCGCCACCGGGCTGGCCGTGCGGCCGCTTCTCCGGACGGGCCCGGCGGCCGACGTGATCGCCGACACCGCCCGCGCCGAGCAGGCCGATCTGATCGTCGTCGGGACCCATGGACTCACCGGGCTGAACCGCCTGCTCCTCGGCAGCGTCGCGGAGCGAGTGGCGCGCCTGGCTCCCTGCTCGGTCCTGACCGTGAAGGCACCGGAGGCCGCGTAAATGCAGGTCCCACTCGAGATCACGTTCCGGGACGTGCCGCGAACGGATGACATCGAAGCGCTCGTCCGCGAGAAGGCCGACAAGCTCGAGACCTTCTGCGATCACATCACGAGCTGCCGCGTCGCCATCGAGCGCCCTCAGCGCCACCAGCGAGCCGGAAACCCCTACCGGGTGCGCATCGACATCACGGTGCCGCCCGGCCACGAGATCGTGGTGTCGCGGGATCCGCTGGACAGCGACATGCACGACGACCTCCGCACCGTCGTGAACCGGGCCTTCAAGGCCGCCGGGCGGCAGCTGAAGGAGCTCGTCGAGAAGCAGCGCGGCGAGGTCAAGACGCCGCAGGAGCCGCGGGCGCTGGTGGTCCGGCTGTTCCGCGACGAGGACTACGGCTTCTTGAAGACACCGGAGGGTCGCGAGATCTACATGCATCGGCACAGCGTGCTCGGGGACGATTGGGAGCGGCTGGCGATCGGGACCGAGGTGCGCTTCGCCGAGTCCCAGGGCGCGATGGGCCCGCAGACGAGCAGCGTGCAGATCGTGAACAAGCCCGGGGCGCTGCTCTCCTCGGCCGAAGAGTCCCTGCCCCGCCCGCCCCGCGGCTGGGAGGCCTGAACCATCAAGGATCTCCACGAGGAAGACGACTGACGAGAGGACAGAGCCCCCCCGGCCGGCGGGACGCCCTCGACCCCGTCGAGGCCGCCCGCGCCGCCAGCCTCCGCTACGCGAGCGACCGGGTTCCCGGCATCCGGCGCCGGCGTACAGGCTCGGGCTTTGTCTACCTCGATCCCGCGGGACGGCCCGTCCGCGACCGGCGTGAGCTGGCGCGACTCCGGGGGCTGGCGATCCCCCCGGCCTGGCGGGACGTCTGGATCTGCCCGGGTCTGCGGGGTCACATCCAGGCGACGGGGCGTGATGCCCGCGGGCGCAAGCAGTACCGCTACCACGCGCGCTGGCGGGCCATCCGCGACGCGACCAAGTTCGATCGGCTGGTTGCGTTCGCCACGGCCCTGCCTCGGATCCGGGCGGTGACGGACCGTCACCTCGCCCGCCGGGGTCTTCCCCGCGAAAAGGTGCTGGCGACCGTCGTTCGGCTCCTCGAGAGCACGCTGATCCGGGTGGGCAACCCGGAGTACGCGCGCCACAACAAGTCGTTCGGCCTGACCACGCTGCACAACCGGCACGTCGATGTCCTGGGTTCTACCGTGCGCTTCCAGTTCCGGGGCAAGGGTGGCCGGTCCCACGAGGTCGACGTCAGCGACCGCCGCCTGGCCGGGGTAGTGGCGCGCTGTCAGGAGCTTCCCGGCCAGGAACTGTTCCAGTACCTCGACGCGCAGGGCCGGCCGGTGTCGATCGATTCGAGCGACGTCAACGGGTACCTCCGCCGGATCACCGGGCAGGAGATCACCGCCAAGGATTTCCGCACGTGGACCGCCACGGTGCTGGCCGCCATGGCGCTCGCGGACCTGGCGAGGTTCGAGTCCACGGTTCAGGCCCGGCGCAACGTCCTGCGCGCCGTGGCCACGGTGGCCGCACGGCTCGGGAATACGGCGGCCATTTGCCGGAAGAGCTACGTGCACCCGGTCGTGATCGACGCCTACCTGCAGGGCTCCCTGCTCGACCAGCTCGCCGTCCGGACCGAGAAGGCGTCCGCGACGACACTGCGCCGGCTTCGGCCTGAAGAGGCCGCGGTGCTCGCGCTCCTCCAGCAGCGTACGCTCCGGCAACCGGCCGAGCTGGCCAAGGCCGCCTGAGCGTCGAGGACCGCCCTTCGCGCCGGCATCCTGATTGCTCGGACGGCGACCCGGAAGGGAGATTCGCACATGGCGAGATATGGCAAGGGTTCCCAGAAGGCCGTCAAGTCGGCCATGCGCAGGCGGAAGCGGGGCACCCTCCGCAGCGGCCGCAGCGGGAAGAAGGTGACCAGCCGCAAGCAAGCGATCGCCATCGGGCTGTCCGAGGCGCGCCGGAAAGGGGCGAAGGTTCCCCCCCCGAGGAAGAGCCGAAAGAAGAAGTAGGGGCGGCGTGGAGCCTAGGCCCCGAGGCGTCCACGCCACAGGGCGGCTTCGTGCCCGTCGTAGGCGGGCTCGGGGACGGCCAACTCCTTGCGCAGCCCTTCGGTCATCCAGGCCGGCTGCCGGCCGAGGCGATGAAGCGTCGAGACGACGCGGCGGGGGGTGCCCCAATCGCTCCAGGTGACGCCCTGGACCTCCAGGACGCTGAGGGACTCGCCCGCCCGCTCGAGCAGGTCGCGGGAGAAGTTCGCCGGCACGGCGGCCGCGTAGGCGCGCGCGACCGCGGCGTCGTGATCCGGCGTGTCGAGCACGTCGCGCATCAGGACGAGTGGACGCACCGTATCCGGGATATAGGCCACCGCGAGGCGGAAGAGGTGGATCACCTTCGCCACGACCACCAGCGTGTTCCAGAGCCATCCGGCCCGCAGCATCTCCTGCGCGAGCGGCAAGGACGGCTTCTCCACGAATCGGACGGCGTGCCGGACTGCCCGGCCCGGTGCCAGCGCTTCACCCGGCTCGATCCACCCGTACTCGGTCTCGGCGCTGGACGGCAGAACGCCGAGGAGGACCGCGGTGTGGGGGTGCCGCTCGACCGTCGCCGCCGCCTCGGCGACCGCATCCATGAACCGGTCGGTCGGCATGACGAAGTGGTCGGAGGGAAACACGGCGACGGTCACCCCCGGATCGATCGCGGCGAGGTGCAGCATCGGGTAGAGGACGCCCAGGGCCGTGCCCCGATTCACGGGCTGGATGACGGGCCGCGCCTCCGGGAAGCGCCCGAGCAGGGGCTCGTAAAAGCGCGCGTGCGCCCGGGTGAGACTGAGGAGCTGGCGGTCGAGCGGGATGAGCCGGGCGACCCGCCGGACTGTCTCCTGGAGGAGCGAGCCATTCCCGCTGAGATCGCAAAATTGCTTCGGCCGGGCGTCCCCCGTGACCCACCGCGTCAAAGGCTGGAGCCGGATCCCGTCACCGCCGGCCAGGATGATCCCCCACAGCCCCGGGTGTCCCGTGTCGTCGATCGGCCGCATCGCTGACCTCCCTCACCTTGTCGGACGCCGAACGCCCTGTTGCCTCCCGAACGTCCGGCCGTGGCGGTGGCGCCTCTGGCCCTGGTCCGACCACCCGGGTTAGCACCGGAAAAAGGGCCAGAAACCGCCACCGGGCGAATCCGGTGTGGGCGGGATGATGCATGGATCATACCGGGCGGGGTCCTAGGGGAAAGCCCCTATGGGGAAGCAGGGGCCCACGGGATGGTCAGCTGCGGATGGCGCTCATGGGGTAGAGGCGCAAGCACTCCTTCGGCAGCATGACCAGGAGAGGATGGCCCTCGGCAAGGCCCCGCCGGCGCACCAGGTCGATCGACAGCTCGGCGCGCAGGCGGGCGTTCCCGATCGCATCGCCGACGAGGTCGGCTCGAAAGAGCGAGCCCAGGAACGACATGGCGTCGATGCGGGTCTCGACGGCGTTCGGCTCGCTCCCTTCGATCCCCTGGACCACGATGTCCTCCGGTCGGATGGCGATGGTGACCGCGGTCCCGGCCGCCAGCCCGTCCGCCTCGCAGGCGAGCTCGAGCTGGCCGCACCGGACGGTCCCGGGTCCCACGATGGTCCCCGAGACGAAGTTCATGAGCCCGATGAAATCGGCGACGAAGGCCGAGGCGGGCTCGCGGTAGACCTCGACCGGCGTGCCGATCTGCTCGATGACGCCCCGGTTCATCACCACGATCCGGTCGGCCATGGTCAGCGCTTCTTCCTGGTCGTGAGTGACCATGATCGTGGTGACGCCCAGCCGGCGCTGGAGCTGCTTGATCTCGTGGCGCAAGTACACCCGCACCTTGGCGTCGAGCGCCGACAGCGGCTCGTCGAGCAAGAGGAGTCCGGGCCGGGTGGCGAGGGCGCGCACCAGCGCCACCCGCTGTTGCTGGCCGCCCGACAGCTGGGCGGGGTACTTGTCCCCCTGATCGGGCAGGCCGACGAGGTCGAGGAGCTCCCGCACCCGGTTGGCCACCTCGGATTTCTTGGCCCGCGCGTTCTCCAGTCCGTAGGCGACGTTCTTCCACACGGTGAGATTAGGGAACAGGGCGTAGGACTGGAACACGATGCCGAAGTCGCGCTCGGTCGGCGGCAAGGCCGAGATGTCGCGGCCGGCCTGCTCGACCCGGCCGCTCGTCTGGATGTCAAGGCCGGCGATCGCCCGCAGGAGCGTCGTCTTGCCGCACCCCGAGGGACCCAGGAAGCAGACGAATTCGCCCTGGTAGATCTCCAGTGCGATGCGGTCGAGAGCCGTGAAGGGGCCGAACTTCTTGGTGAGGTTTTCGATGCGGAGGTACGGCGGGCGGTCGGCCATCGTCCCCTCACCCGGCCCTCTCCCCCGCTCGGCGGAGGAGAGGGCCGCTGGAGGACAGAATCCTACTTCTTCGGCTCGCTCTTGGACTCGTACCGCTTCGACCACTCGGCCAGGATGCGCGCGCGGTTGGTCGCCGCCCACTGGAAATCGTTCTTCGCCATGTGCTCGAGCATGTTCGCCGGCAAGAACTCGATCGGCTGCGACATCTTCGAAATGGCGACGATGGCGTAACCCTCGTTGTAGAGCCGCATCGCCTTGTCGGTGATCGTCCAGTCGACGAACCGCTTCGCGGCCTCGAGGTTCTTGGTCCCCTTGACGATGGCGGTCGCCTCCATGTCCCACCCCGAGCCCTCCGAGGGGAAGATGATGTCGAGGGGCGCCCCCTGCTTCTTCATCCGGGCCGCCCGAAACTCGAAGGAGATGCCGATGGGATACTCGCCGGCGCCGGCCATCGTGCAGGGCTTGGAGCCGGAGTGGGTGTAGACGGCGATGTTCTCGTGGAGGGCGTCCATGAACTTCCAGCCCTCGGGCTCGCCGAAGATCTGGAGCCAGCTCGACACGTCGAGGAAGCCCGTCCCGGACGAGGCCGGGTTCGGCATCACGATCTGTCCCTTGTAGACCGGCTTGGTCAAGTCCTTCCAGGAGGCCGGCTTGGGGAGGTTCTTCTTCGGAGCCTCCACCGTGTTGAAGCAGATCGCCGCCACCCAGGCGTCCATGCCCACCCAGGCCGGCGGATTGTCCCGGTCGCGGAACTGGGCATCCAGCCGCTCCAGACCCTTTGGCGCGTAGGGCAGCAGCATCCCTTCGGGCTTCAGCACGAGCAGGCTCGTGGCGGCCAGGCCCCAGATGACGTCGGCCTGAGGATTGGCCTTCTCGGCCAGGAGCTTGGCGGTGACGATGCCGGTCGAGTCGCGGACCCACTTGATCTCGATGTCGGGATTGTCCTCGCCGAAGCGGCTCGCGTACTTCTTGAGGTCGTCCGCCTCGATCGCCGTGTAAACCGTGAGCGTCGTCTTGGCGACCGCCCCGCCGGCGAGGAGCGCGACGGTGAGCAGGGCAGCCAGGGCGCCCAGGACTGCGGAGCGCGGGCTGACGGGCCGTCGATGAGCCATAGAGTCCTCCCTATGCGGGTTCCGGAAGCCGAGGGGCCCGAGAGGTGCCGACACGGCGGAAGCATAGAGCCGGTCGCGCGCCGGCGCAAGCGGGAAAAAGGCCGTAACGGCGGCGTAATGCCGGCGTAATCCCGCTACTGCGCGGTGAAGCCGCCGTCGATGACCAGCTCGGCGCCGGTCATGAAGGTGGACTCGTCGGAGGCCAGGAAGAGCGCCGCGAAGGCGATCTCCCGGGGATGCGCGATCCGTCCGAGCGGGATGCCGGTCTCGAACTCCTTCCGCAGCGCGTCGGTCAGGTAGGGGGCCTGGAGCGGGGTGTCGACGATCCCGGGGTGGATGACGTTGCACCGGATCCGATCCTTGCCGAACTGGATGGCCAGTGATTTGGTGAGCGAGATGAGGGCGCCCTTGGCCGCGGTGTAGGCGTCCTGGGCCCGCGTGAAACCGACCAGCGCCGAGACCGAGCCGATGTTGATGATCGACCCTCCGCCGGACGCCCGGAGGTGCGGGATGCCGTACTTCGTCACCCAGAAGACCGACTTGAGGTTGATGGCCATGACCCGCTCCCACGAGGCATCCTCGGTCTCGAGGACGGAGCGATCGCTGTGCTTCCAGAGAACGCCGGCGTTGTTGTAGAGGATGTCGAGGGCGCCGAACCGCCGGACCGTCTCGGCCACCATCCGCTCCACGTCGGCCTCGAGGGCCACGTCGCCGACGACCGCCAGGGCCTCGCCGCCCGCCTGCTCCACGAGCGCCACCGTCTCCTCGGCCGCCGCCTTGTTGATGTCGGCGACGCCGATCCGGGCGCCGTGCCGCGCGAACAGGACGGCGGCCTCGCGGCCCATGCCCATTCCCGCGCCGGTGATGAACGCCACCTTGCCAGCGAGCCGCGGACCCAGCCCTGCCTCGTCTCTTGCCATCCCTCGCCTCCTATGTCTCGAGAGCGGCGCCGGGCCGAGAACCGAGCAGCCCTAGGTCATTTCGGGGGGGTCTCGGAAGACCCCCCCGATGCCCTCCCGTCGTGGCGGTGGCGAAGCCGCCGCGGCCAAATAGTCGGCTTCCAGCCGGCTACCCTTGGCGCGGATCAGGCGCGAAGCGGGACCGATGGCCCGGCCTCAGGCCGAACCAAGCGATGCGCGCGCCCCGGCCCACATCTCCAAGCAGCTGCATCGAACCGCCACGGGGTGCGAGGCTGGAGGAGCTCGAGCAGGAGCCCTAAGCGCTACTCGAGTCGCTCAAGCTGAGCAGGGCCGCGCTTGCTTGAGGTCAGTTCCCTACCCCTGGCGGAAGTCCCACGTGATGCTGCGCTCGGGTCGGAATCGCACGTAGACGCGCTTACCCCACCCAATGAGCTTCTTGGCGTAGTCGGTCGCCGCCTCGACGCTGCCCACATATCGCGCGAAGAGCTTCCCGATCCCGGTCGCGTCGTTCTCCGGTCCTTCGACCGTCGCCTTTCCCCAGTAGTGCACCCCGATGTACGGCCACTGGGTCGAATCGATCAGCAGCGAACAGCGGGGGTTCGCCCTCAGGTTTTTGACCAGGGCGGAGTCCTCGAACGTGTTCAGCACGAATACCCCGTCTCGCGCCTCGAACCAGATGGGCGAGATGCGGATCTCGCCCTTCGCCGAAGTCGTGGCGATCTTCGCCACGAGCGACTGACGCAGCAGCTGAGCCAGGTCACCTTCGCTCAGGCGCGGCACTTGCATGACGGCACCCTCCGTCGACCTCCCGCCTTCGTCGGCCGGTCGGGCTAAGGGTGGGAATGCGGCACGGGATGCGGGGCCTCCTCGGCCAGCGAATGCTCGTAGCCGTCGCACCTGACGGTCGGATTGGTGGGACTGAAGAGTCCCGAGGGATTCTCTTTCCAGAGCCACACGTGCAGGTCGTAGTGGTGCAGGTTCCTCGGTATTAGCGGCTCGTGCCCCTCCATGGGCCCGTCGAATGGCTGCCCGAACAGCGTCGGCCGCTCCTTGATACCGGTGGCGAGCGGGACGAACCATTCGGCGGCGACGAGGCGGAGCTTCCCGTGATCTGGCTCATAGACGAGGATCGACGGGCGCATCGGGTCCGGCGTCGGCGTGATGAGCTGCGGATTGAGTAAGTGGACGCCCATGCCGCCGGTCGGATAGGCCAGGCGGCCGGCGCCGCCCGGCTTGGGGTAGTGGACGCAGCCGATGGTCGAGAAGTACCCGTCGCGGACGGCGACGTAGGGATCCCGATACTTGTCGAGTGCGGTCCGCACCCGCTCCAGCTCCGGTGGCAGCACCGGAGCCTCGGCACCGGCCAGCACGGGCAATAACAGGAGGGACATCGCCACGGCGAGCAGGCTCGAGGATGACCTCATGCTTGACCTCCAGTGTCGCACGGAAAGTGCCGCTCGAACGCGGCGAGCGCAGGGTCCTGGCGACCGAACCCCGCCCCGCCCTCGTCCGATGTCGGACATTCTAGATTGACCCGCGAGCTTCATCAAGCGCCGGAGAGGGTAGGAGGGGCGGTGGGCCAGACCGTGGTCGGGTAGCGGAGCGTCCGTCATCCGCACCGGCTGGCACGCCCACGAAGCCCTGCGGTTTCGCGTGAGCGGCATGCCCGGGCGCCCCGACGATGGCCGCGATCAGGCCGACAGCCATGGCCGTCCCTCTACGTTCACCCGCTTTCTGCCGGGTCGCGCGGCGTGTCGGCCAGCCGGAGGAGGGCCGCGCGCAGGCGGCGATGCCGCCGCATCAGGCCGAGATAGTCGGCTTCCCGCCGGCCGCCCTTGGCGCGGATCAGGGGCACGAGCGCGGATCGATCCGGCCGCGGCCAGTCCGGGAGGTCGGGGATCAGCGCGAGGAGCGGCGCCAGCTGCCGGAACGCGAGCCGCTCCGCTGAGGGCCACGACCGCCACCCCGGGGCGCCGACGGCCCGCGCGACCCGCCCGGCCGCCCCGGACGCGCTCAGCCGGGCGGCGGCGAGCCCCACACGGCGCACGTCGAAAGCCCGAGCCGCCGGCTGGGCGCCGCCGACCTCGAGGACCATCCCGTCTCCGGCGAGGCGCCGGAGCGTGGCGCGCGAGGAGCGGTAGCCGGGCTGAAGGGTGATCCGCCGTCGCTCCTGGCGGGCCAGCCGCGCGAGCTCCGCACGCGTCGGGCGGAAGCCGAGCTTGTAGTAGAACCAGAAGGCGCCGGAGGCGAGCGCCTCGTCGTTGTCGTGGCCGATCTGATAGCGGCTGAGGTGGAAGGTCCGGGTCCCGAACTGTTGTCGGAGAAATCCGAGGATGCGGGCGAAGACGAACCCGGACTCCCCCTGTCGAAACGTGTCGAAGATGTTGTAGGCCAGCTCGACCCAGTCGAACAGCAGGGAGGCGTCGCCGTAGCCGACCGGCACGCCGTTCTTCAACAGCAGGTAGCCATAGTGCGCGCGGAGCGGGAGCCGATGGCCGGGCCTGAGGCCGAACCAGGCGATGCGCACGCCCCGGCCGGCATCGGCGAGCAGCACGTCGGCCGGGTCGGCGAAGTTGAAGCCGTGCACCTCGCGGTAGCGGACGATCACCGCCGCCCGGGCCGTGTCGAGAAGCTCGGCCCCCTCGGCCGGCGAGGCCGGCCGGACCCGGAGGCGGTGCCCCGGCCGCCGTCGGGCGAGCGAGCCACGCGGGCGCCTGAGCCGCCCCCGATGGAAGAAGACCCGGTCGACGGGCAGGTGGGCGTGGGTGCGGGCGGCCCCGCCTTCTCCCAGTTCCCAGCGGACGCGGAGCTCGCGCGCGTCGTAGAGGGCCAGGGCCGCCCGCCCGCCGAGGGGAGCTCGCGCGAGCCGACCGAGGAGCCACGCGAGGTCACTCCCTGACGCCGCTCCCTTGGCGGCCGCGAGCCAGGCTCGCGAGGGGATGCCGACCTCGACCAGCGCGTCCTCGTCGCTCGCGCCTACCACGAGCGGGAGCAGGCCCGCGACGCGCTCCTCGGTGTCCCCGTCATCCCAGTCGAGCTCGGCGGAGTCGGGAAAGGCCGCCGCCAGCCACGACGCGGCCGCGTAGGAGAGCGGGCAATACACCGTCGTCGCCGCCACGCCGGTCTCGTCGAGCGTCTCGGCGATCCCGGGCGGCCCGGTGGCGAGGAGGGCCGCGACGCGTGCGCCGAACTTCGCCAGCGCATCTTCGACCTGCGCGAGGAGCACGGCGTCATCCGGGTAGGCGCGGAGGAAGCAGAGCGCCTCATGGAAGCGCAGCAGCAGGCCGGGCTCCCGGATCGACTGGCTGACGAGGCCCGCGAGCGCGCTCCACTTGGCCGCGCGATCCTCGGGCGTGAAGCGGTTCTTGGTCCGCTCGAGAGATGCGATGAGCGCCCCAGGCGATGCGAGCGGGGCGTCGGGGCCGCGAGGCTTCGGAGCGGACATCGGCGCGCACTCTAGCGCACCCGCCGGGGCGGGGCAAGCCCGGACTTGGCCGGGTCGAGCCCTCCAGGCCGATGCGTTTTCAACCGCCGTCCCGAAGCCCTGCGTTTTTTACTTGACAGGGGGTTTCACTTCACACTAGTGTTTCAGCGAATGCTGAAAGTGACGGAACCAGTGAAACCATGCTCCGTATCAATGAAATCAAGAAGCAGGCGGCCCATCGGCTGCGAGGTCTCTTCCCTCAAGCCCTGGATTGGCAGGAGCTTATCGATTCGCACGTCCGGGACCAGACGGTGGATCTCCTCATCCGGTTCCGGATGGGCTCGGAGGTGAAGGCCCTGATCTGCGAGGTTCGCCAGGTCGGGCAGCCGCGAAACATCCGGGAAGTTCTCACTCGCCTCCGGGGCCTCCGGGAGCAAGTGCCAGGGGCCTATCCGATGGTGGCGGCGCCCTACATCAGCCCCCAGTCGGCCGCCCTCGTTCGACAGCACGGCTGCGGGTACGTGGATCTCTCCGGCAACTGCTATCTCGCCTTCGACCATGTCCTCATCGAGAAGGAGGGCAAGCCGAACACCCGTCCGGCGAGCCGGCCCCTCAAGACCCTCTTCGCGCCGCGCGCCACGCGGATCGCCCGGGCGCTCCTCGTCGAGCGCGACCGGAGCTGGCGGCTCGAGGAGCTCGGGCGCGCTGCCCAGGTGAGCCTGGGGCATGCCCACAACGTCGTGAAGCGCCTGGAGGACCTCGAGTGGGTCGAGCGCGGACCGGGCGGGCGGTACCGGCTTCAGAAGCCCGGCGAGCTCCTGGACGCCTGGAGGGACGAGTACTCGCACCGGGCCAACGCGATGACGGCGTACATCTCGGCGGTCGGCGAGAGGCGCCGGATCATGGAGGCGCTCGCCCGGCAAGCCAGTGCCCTGGGAGGGACCTACGCCTTCACCCTTCACGCCGGGGCGTCGCTGGTCGGCCCCCAGGTGCGCGTCGCGACAGTGCACTGCTACGTCGGCGGTGACCCCGAGCCGCTGGCCCGCGCCGTCGGGCTTCAGCCGGTGGAGGGCGAGGGGACGGTGTACCTCATGACCCCGTACGACCAGGGCGTGTTCTACGCGCCGCTCACGAAGGGCGGTCTCCGAGTGGTGTGCCTCCCGCAACTCTACGTGGATCTCTATCACCACGAGCACCGCGGGCGCGAGCAAGCCGACAAGCTCCGTCGTGACGCGCTGGGCTTCTGAGGCGTCCGTCAGTCGGGCTTTCGAGCCCCGGACGCGAGCCCCAGGAAGGGAGGAGGTGATAGCGGATGGCGACGAAGAAGAAGGCGGCGAAGAAGAAGAAGAAATAACCGCCGTGCGACGGCCGGGAGGGGGTGCAGCCCCTCCCTGCCTCCCGAATCCTACGGGGAAGGGAGGTGATGCTCGGAGTGGCGAAGAAGAAGGCCGCGAAGAAGAAGAAGAAGTAGCAGTGCTGGATCGGGTTCGGGGGCGAAGCGTCCCCCTAACCCGGCACTCATCCAGACGCCGGCCGCCGAGGAGCGTGCGCCCCGGCGGCCGGCGCTATCCCGCCTTGACAACCTTGCCGGACCTTAGGCAGCGCGTGCAGACCCGGAGCCGCCGGGGTCGCCCGTTCACCATGGCCCGCATCGACACGAGGTTCGGCAGCCACCGGCGCTTGGTGACGTTGTGGGCGTGGCTGATCTGGTGACCGACGACCGGGCCCTTGCCGCACACGTCGCAGCGTTGTGCCATGCTCGACTCCTCAGACGAATTGACGCCCCCCTTGTGGGGGGGCGACGCATTTCTATACCATGGAGAGCGCGGTGACACAAGCCCGCCCGCCGAGCCCGCCCACCGAGCGTCCCGTGGCCTCCCGCCCCTCCGGAGTCTCGGGCCTCCCCACCCCCCTCCAGTACCTCAAGGGCGTCGGGCCGCAGCGCGCGCAACTGCTCGAGCGGCTCGGGCTCCTGACCGTCGGGGACGCGCTCAACTGGTTCCCGCGCCGGTACGAGGACCGGCGTCACCTCGTGCCCTTCCGCAAGCTTCGCGTCGGGGAGACCCAGGCGACCGGTGGCACGGTGGTCGGAGTCTCGGCGCCGCCTCGCGGGCGATCGCGCGTCCCCCTGCACGTGCTCTTCCGGGACGAGACGGGCTTCTTCTCCGGCCTGTGGTTCAATGCGCCCTACCTGGCCCAGGTGTTCCGGCGCGGTCAGCGGGTCGTCCTGTACGGCAAAGTCGTCCTCGGACGCAACCGGAAAGCGGCGATGCAGAACCCGGAGTTCGAGATCATGGAGGACGAGGAGGACGCGTCGCTCCACATGAGCCGCATCGTCCCGATCTACGGACTCACCGAAGGCCTGACCCAGCGGCCCATGCGCACCCTTCTCTATCGCGCCCTCGAGCGCTTTGCCGCCGAGATCCGTGACCCGCTTCCCGAGGATCTGCGCCGTCGCCGCGGGCTCGTGTCCGCCGTCGATGCCTACCGGGCGATTCACTTCCCCGACGCCCTCGAAGCCGCCGAGACCGCCCGCCGGCGCTTCGTGTTCGAGGACTTCCTCTTGCTCCAGGTGGGGCTCGCCATCCGGCGCCGGCGCGAGGGGGCGCGTCGCGGTCACGCGATCGCGCCTCCGGGGCGTCTCGTCGGGGGGCTGCTGACCACGCTCCCGTTCGCCCTGACGGGGGCGCAGCGCCGCGTGTGGGAAGAGATCCGCGCCGACCTCGCGCGGCCGACGCCGATGAATCGTCTGCTCCAGGGCGACGTGGGGTCGGGCAAGACGGTCGTCGCCGTCATGGCCCTCCTCACCGCCGTCGAGGCGGGCTACCAGGGCGTCCTGATGGCGCCCACCGAGATCCTGGCCGAGCAGCACTTCGCGACCGTCGAGGCCCTCGTCCAGCCGCTCGGCATCGGCCTGGCACTCCTCACGTCCGGCCAGAAGGCGAAGCAGCGCGAGATCGCGCTGGCCGCGGCCGAGAGCGGCGCGGCCCCCCTGGTGGTCGGGACGCACGCGCTGATCCAGGAAGGGGTGGCGTTCCGCCGCCTCGGGCTCGCGGTGGTGGACGAGCAGCACCGGTTCGGCGTGCTTCAGCGGGCCGGCCTCCGCGCCAAGGGGGAACATCCGGACGTGCTGGTGATGACGGCCACGCCCATTCCCCGGACGCTTGCCCTCACCCTGTATGGAGACCTCGATGTGTCGGTGCTGGACGAGCTCCCCCCGGGACGCCAGCCGATCACCACCGCCTGGCGCACCGAGGCCAAGCGCCGGGAGATCTACGACTTCATCCGGAAGGAGCTCGCGGGCGGCCGCCAGGCCTACGTCGTCTATCCCCTCGTGGAAGAAACCGAGGCCTCCGACCTCCGGGCGGCGACCGCGATGGCCGAGCGCCTCGCCAGCGAGGTCTTCCCGGACCGCCGCGTCGGCCTCATGCACGGGCGGCTTGGCTTCGACGCCAAGGATGCCGTGATGCGGGCCTTCAAGGCCGGCGAGCTCGACGTCCTGGTGGCGACCACGGTCATCGAGGTCGGGATCGACGTCCCCAACGCCAGCGTCATGCTCATCGAGCACGCCGAGCGCTTCGGTCTCGCCCAGCTCCATCAGCTCCGCGGGCGGGTGGGCCGCGGCGCCGCGCGGTCGTACTGTATCCTGCTGGCGTCCGGGCTCCTCTCCGACGAGGCTCAGCGACGGCTCCAGGCGATGTGCGAGACCCAGGATGGCTTCCGCATCGCCGAGGTGGATCTGGAGATCCGAGGCCCCGGCGAGTTCTTCGGTACCCGGCAGGCGGGACTCCCCGAGTTCCGCGCCGCGAACCTCCTGACCGACGGCCGGCTCCTCGAGGAGGCCCGAGCCGAGGCCGTCGGCC
This sequence comes from Candidatus Methylomirabilota bacterium, assembly GCA_036005065.1. Taxonomy (NCBI): domain Bacteria; phylum Methylomirabilota (SeqCode); species Candidatus Methylomirabilota bacterium. The sequence continues at coordinate 24,657 of DASYQW010000359.1, forward strand.
TCGTCGAGCGCGACCCGGGCCTCCGCCTTGCGGAGCACGCGGGGCTGCGTGAGGCGCTGCTGGCGCGGTGGCGGGAGCGGCTGGACCTGGCCTCGGTCGGCTAGCGGTGAGTCGGAGTAACCCGACGCCGGGCACCGAGCGCGTGGTGCATCGATGCGAGTGATCGGGGGAGCCGACCGGGGGCGCCGGCTCGCAGCGCCGCGCGGGATGCGGACGCGACCCACCGCCGACCGGGTCCGCGAGGCGCTCTTCGACATCCTCGGGCCCTCGGTGACGGGGCTGCGGGTGCTCGACCTCTTCGCGGGGACCGGCGCGGTCGGAATCGAGGCCCTGTCGCGCGGCGCCGCCCGCGCGGTGTTCGTCGAGCGCGACCGGGCGGCACTCCGGGCCCTGCGCGCCAATCTGGCCGCCCTGCGCCTCCCGCGCGAGCGGGCGCGCGTGGTGGCCGGCGACGCGTTGAGCGTGATCCCGGCGCTCGCGCCGAGCGAGGCGGCCTTCGACCTCGTGTTCCTCGATCCGCCGTACGCCGGCGATCTCGCCGCGCGCGCCCTCCGCGCCGTCGCTGGCAGTGGCTGGCTTCACGGCGACACCCGAGTCGTCGTCCAGCATTTCACGAAGACGCCGCTGCCGTGCCCGGCGGGGCTGGCCGGTGACCGGGCGCCGCGCCGTTTCGGGGAAACGACCTTGACTTTCTTTCGGCCCGAAGGGTACACTCCGGTCGGCCTGAGGCCTTAGTGGCGTACCATCGAGCTCGGCCGCGCCTCCGCCGCGACTGCCGCGGGATGCATCCCGGGTAGGTGCCCTTCCAGAGCCGCCGCTATCGTGGCCACTCGCGCCGTCTATCCCGGCTCGTTCGATCCGCTCACCAACGGACACCTCGACCTGATCGAGCGCAGCCTCCGGATGTTCGACGAGCTCGTCGTGGCCGTCGTGACCAATCCGGCCAAGACCGCCCTCTTCAGCGACGAGGAGCGGGTCGAGATGATCCGCGAAGCCACCCGCGACCTGCGCCACCTCGAGATCCGCGTCTTCGAGGGCCTTCTCGTCGATTTCGTGACCGCGATCGGCGCCCGGGCCATCGTGCGGGGGTTGCGAGCGGTCTCCGACTTCGAGTACGAGTTCCAGATGGCGCTCATGAACCGGAAGCTCCGCGAGGAGATCGAGACCGTCTTCCTGATGCCTCACGAGGCCTACTCCTACATTTCCTCGCGCCTCATCAAGGAGGTCGCCGCCTATGGCGGCTCGGTGGTGGGACTCGTCCCCCCCGGTGTGGAAAAACGATTGGCCGACAAGTTCTCCCGGCGGTGATCGCCACCCGGACCCAGGAGGGTCGACGCATTCATGCTGGCTGACCGTGCCCGGCGCCTGCAGCCGTCCCCGACGCTCGCCATCACCGCCAAGGCGCGGGCCATGCGGGCTCAGGGCCTCGACGTCATCTCCTTCGGCGCGGGCGAGCCCGACTTCGACACGCCCGAGCGCGTGAAAGCCGCCGCCATCCGGGCGCTCGCCGAAGGCCAGACGAAGTACACGGAGACCTCCGGCATCCCGGAGCTGCGGGCCGCCGTGTGCGCCAAGCTCAAGCGCGACAACGGGCTCGACTACCAGCCGGCCGACATCGTCGTCTCGGTGGGCGCCAAGCACACGCTCTACAACATCTGCGCGGTGCTGGTCGGGCCCGGCGACGAGGTCCTGGTGCCGGCGCCTTACTGGGTGAGCTACACCGAGCAAGTGCGTCTCTGCGAGGGGACGCCCGTGATCGTCCCGACCGACGAGGCGCGCGGCTTCCAGCTCGATCTGGCGGCGCTCCGCGCCGCGGTGACGCCGCGGACGAAGCTCCTCATCCTGAACAGCCCGAACAACCCGACGGGCGCCGTTTACTCGCGCGCCGACCTCCAGGCGGTGGCCGCGCTGGCCGTCGAGCGGGGCGTGTGGGTCGTCTCCGACGAGTGCTACGAGGCCCTCTCCTACGAGGACCGGGCGCCGTCCATCGCCGGGCTCGGCCCCGAGATCAAGACCCGCGCGCTCGTCGTGCAGACCTGCTCCAAGGCGTATGCGATGACCGGCTGGCGCATCGGCTATGCCGCCGGGCCCCGCGAGGTGATCCGCGCGATCGGTGATTTCCAGAGCCAGTGCACCTCGAACCCGGCGTCCATCGCCCAGTGGGCCGCGGTCGAGGCGCTGGGCGGTCCGCAGGACGAGGTGGCCAAGATGGCCGGCGAGTTCGACCGGCGCCGGCGTGCGATCGTCGACGGACTCAACCGCATCCCCGGGATCCGCTGCGGGATGCCGCAGGGGGCGTTCTACGCGTTTCCCGACGTCTCCGGCCTCTTCGGCCGTCGCCTCGGCGACCAGCGCCTCGGGAGCTCGGCCGACGTCGCGGCCTTCCTCCTGGACGAGGCGCGCGTGGCCGTGGTCCCCGGCGCCGACTTCGGCTCGGACCGCCACGTCCGCCTCTCGTACGCGTGCGGCCTCGACACGATCCGAGAAGGTCTGGCCCGGATCGCCGCCGCCTGCCGGCGGCTCGAGGGATGACTGCCGGCGGCATGAGGAGATCCGGGCCACGTCCGAGGGGACCGGTGTGACCGACCCCTCCTGGGACGCGGCCGTCGCCCGCGCGGCCGACGCCCGGCTGATCCTCGTGATCGGTGAGACGGACACCGGGAAGACGAGCTTCACCACGTTCCTGGCCGGCACGCTCCTCGAGCGCGGGCTGTCCGTCGGGGTCGTGGACGCCGACCTGGGGCAGTCGGATATCGGCCCCCCGACCACGGTCGGGCTCGGGCGCCTCCGGGCGCCGGTCGAGCGGCTCGGCGACGCGGAGGTCCTCGGCCTTTACTTCGTCGGCTCCACCTCGCCCCAGGGACACCTCCTGCCGACCGTCCTGGGGACGCGGATGATGGCCCAGAAGGCGGTGCGACTCGGCTTCGACCGGGTCGTCGTCGACACGTCGGGCATGGTCCAGGGCGAGATGGGGCGCCTCCTCAAGCAGCACAAGATCGATCTCGTCGAGCCCGATCTCGTCCTGTGCCTCCAGCGCAACGGCGAATGCGAGCACATCCTCCGGCCCTACGAGGCGAGCCAGCGTCCGACGATCCTGCGCCTGGCCTCCGCGGGGACTACCCGCCGGCGCTCGCAGGAGGAGCGCCGGCAGCACCGAGAGCGGAGCCTCCAGGCCTACTTCGCCGGGGCCCGGCCGATCTCCCTCGATCTCGGTCGCATCGTGCTCCGGCAGCCGGCGCTCTACGTGGGTCAGCCGCTCCCGCCGCGCCAGGTCGAGGACCTCGCCACGCTCCTTGACGACATGGTGCTGTGGGCGGAGCGGCGCGGCAACGAGCTGGTCCTGGTGACTCCCGATCCGCTGAAGGAGCCGCAGGTCCGCCAGATCCAGAAGCGGCACGAAGACCTGGGGCTCCAGAACTACTCGCTCGACGACTTCCAGGGCGTCCTGGCCGGGCTCGACGACGCGCAGCGCGAGACGCTGGGGCTCGGCGTGGTGCGCTCGATCGACTTCGCCAAGCAGACGCTGGTGGTCGAGACGGCCGTGCCGGAGTCGGAGATCGCCGCGGTCCGCCTCGGCCGCCACAAGCTCCGCTGACCTACTGAACCTCGTAGACCGTGGCGGTGACGCTGGCGCCCTCGCGGACGAGCGCGCCCAGCCGGCCGCGTTCGAGCGCCAGGTCGAGGGGCGAGCCGGCCTCCTCGGCGAGCGCCACCTGCACGGCCGTGCGCGCGGGCAAATTGAGCAGCGTGCCCCCGATCGTTGTCCACACGGCGAGCCCGCCGTCGGGTCCGAGCGCCTCCCGGAGCACCTTGCCCGTCACCGCGGCGGACGCCTGAAGCGTCCCCGGCGCGGGGTCAATCGACCACACGCTGGTCCGCGCGCCATCGGTGGCGAGGCACACGAATCTCGGGTCGGCCAGGCGCGGCCGGGGACACCGGATTTCGAGCTGCGAGGTCAGGAGGTGCCGGCCGCCGTCGGGTCCGACCAGCCAGAGCTCCCACGCCACCGGCGAGAGCGACGCCATCGGCCAGAACGCGACGAGTGGCGCGAGGGGCGATCGCAACAGCGCGGTGTCGAGCCTGGCGTCCACGACGAGAGCCACCCCGGTCCCGGGGACGACGACCCCTCTGGATTCACTGCGGCCCGGGTGGCGCCAGGCCGTCGTCGCGACGGCATCGCGCCCCACGTGGCCCGATATCACGACGAGCGCGTCGTCCGGCGAGCCCCAGCCGCTG
>DASYQW010000360.1 GCA_036005065.1 Candidatus Methylomirabilota bacterium
ATGCCCCCCCGTCGTGGCGGCGGCGAAGCCGCCGCTCGGAGCGCTCCTCAACGCATGCCAGGGTCGTCCTCAGCTTCCGCTTACCCGGACGCGCCGGCGGACACTCGTGGCGTCAGGCGCCCCCCCGACTGACCGTGAGCCCGGCGAGGCTGGATCTCCGCGCGCTGCCGGAGTGGCTCGACCGCCCGGACAACGCCGCCTGGGTCGGCAGGGTCGATCCCTCCCAGCTGATCGGGCTCCGGGCCGATCTCGCCGAGGCGGTGCTCGTCGACGCCGCGGGCGGGACACTCCTCGTGCGGGGCGATCGACGGCTGGGGCGTCTCCTGCCCCACGGCTCGGTGGCGCTCTACGCTGCTCCGGCCGGTGGGGCGGAGCCTCGCCGGCTGCTCGAGCTCGACCGGCTCGGGGGCGTCCACCTCGCGGTCCGGCGCGACCGGGACGGAGCCCTGCACGAAGCCTGGGTCCGCAACCTCGACGGGGCCCTGCTCGGCGTCATTGCCGGGGGGGCCGAGCACCCGCTGTGGGGCGCATCGGACCGGATCGTCCGCCTCGCCAGCAGCGCCGCTGCCGAGCCGGAGCTCCTCACCGTCTCGGGCGCGCTCGATTGGGATCGGATCGCCTCGATCCCTCCGCTCGCGGATCCGACCCGGCTCCCCCCCGGGGCGGGCACGACGATCCTGAACATGCTCTCGGCGCTGGCGGCGGATCAGGGAGCCGCTCCGCTCCGCTACCGGGGGCCGTTCGCGACCGAACAGCTCTTCTGGGCGCTCGCCGAGGGCTTCCGCTTTGCCCGGGTGCCCGATCCGCTGGCCGCGTTCCTCGACGGCGCCGCGGCCGCGTTCGCGGCCGGCGCCCTGCACGAGGCTCCGCTCGACTGGACCCCCACCCCGCACGAGCGGCTCTTCCTCCCGGACGGCGTCTACGTCCAGCTCCGGAACGGCGTCGAGAAGGTGTGGTGGGAGGGGCGCGCGTACTACCGCCTCGAGTGGCAGGGGCTCACGCGGCGCGAGCACCGGATCATCCGTCGCCTCACCGCGCCCGACGGCAGGCTCCGGTTCGTCGCCACGCTCCATGCGCTCGGCCACCCCCTCCAGGATCACCTGGTGCTCGACGCGGACGGGACGGTCATCGAGCGCCCCGCGGCTGGCGCGACCGAGCCGGGGCTCGAGCCGGACGTGCCGCTGGCCGGCCTGTGGCGGGAGGCTCTGGGCACCCTGCTCCCACTCGAGGCGACGCCGCTCCTGGCACCCGCGATCGAGGCGGTCTGGCCCGCGCTCGAGGTCGTCTGGGGCACGGTGCCGCGCGATCTGGTCGACGTGCGCGGCAGGACGGTGCGGCTCTCCCGTGCGCTGGCCCGCCGCTATGCCGCCGAGCGGGCGCGCCTCGCGGGCGCGGCCCGGCGCACCCTCGCTCAGCGGCTGGTCCGGGAAGTGCTGGGCCTGCTGGGGCCGCCCGTCCGGCGCGCCGCCGCGGCCTGGCTCGAGGGCGAGCCGCCGAGCCGCCAGCAGGCCTTGCTCGACTCGGGCGCCGGCCTCGACCGCCCCGCCGCCGCCCTCGGCGCCGCCGAGCGGCTCCGGCCCCTCATCGACGCCCTGACGTCCGGCGACGCCCGGGTCTTGCCCTGAGGCGACGGACACCGGGAGTCGTGAGACCGGACGTCGCCTTGACGCGGCGCGCGCCGGGGTGATACAGGTGGGGCGACCCCGACACGGGACCCCCCTGACGAGGAGACGGCGATGAGCGAGATCCCCGGATCGGTCAAGTACGTGATCGTCGGCGCCGGCATCCACGGCCTGAGCACCGCCTGGCACCTCGCCATGGAGCTCGGGCGCCGAAAGCGCGGCTCCGGGAACGATGTGATCGTCGTCGACAAGACCGGCATCGGCGCCGGCGCTTCCGGGATCGCCTGCGGCTGCGTGCGCAACCTCTACATGACCGAGCCGCTCCACGCGATCCTTCGACACAGCCTGGACGTCTGGATGTACGACCCGGTCGCCTTCGGCTTCCAGCAGGTCGGCTACATCGGCGTCGACGAAGAGAAGAACGTGCCCGAGTACGAGCGCGTCTGGAGGAGCCAGAACGCCGCGGGCTACCCTTCGGACCTCCACGTCGGCGATGAGGCCCGGAAGTTCATCCGGAGCATCTGGCCCGACTTCAACGTGAAGTACGTGGGCCTCGCCCTCCACGAGAAGCTCTCCGGCTATGCCGGCACGGGCCAGGCCCTGAGCGGTCTGGCGACCAAGTGCGCCCAGCAGGGCGTCCGGATCCTGTCCGGCGTGAAGGTGCGCGGGTACGACGTCGAGGGCGGACAGGTGAAGGCGGTGGTGACCGACCAGGGCCGCATCCGGTGCGACCTCGTGATCTGGGGGCTGGGGGCCTGGACGCCCGAGCACTGGGCGATGCTCGGCCGGCCGCTGACGGTGGACTGCCGCTACCCGGATGGCACGGTGGTCAGCAAGGACATGTGGACGTACTGGCGCCTGCTGGAGGGCGAAGTCTACTGGGACCAGCCCTACGTGACCGCGCGCGGGTTGAACCCGCCGGTGCTCCACATCGAGACGTCGGAGCCGGTGGTCGACCCGGCGACCGGGAAGGAGATCAAGGACTTCACCTACGCCTACTTCAAGAACGGCAACGAACGGATGGACCGACCGGGCCTCCAGGGCGGCACCATCCCGGTCAAGCTCGGCCCCAGGGCGGTCACCGACCCGTACGGTCATGCCAACGACGAGTATCAGGCGGATCCCTGGTTCGCCGACTACTTCTGCGCCGCGATGGCCCAGACGATGGCGCGCTTCGAGGGCTGCCGGCCGAACTTCCGGGAACGCCGGAACGGCGGCATCGGCGCCTTCACCCCGGACAATGTGCCGATCTTCGACTGGGTGGCGCCGAACGTCTACATGATCGCGGACTCCAATCACGGCTTCAAGATGACCGGGGTCGGCAAGCTGGTGGCGCGGTACCTGATGGCTGACGACGTGCCCGAGCTCCGGCCGTTCGCCCTCAGCCGCTACGCTCAGGGCAAGACCTTCGGCGCGTCTCAGAGCCACTCGCCCTGGGTGTAGCTCCGCCCGGGTGCATGATCACCGAACACGGGCGAATGCTGGCGCTTCGACCCCGCATCCAGCAGCTGCGGGTGCCGAATCTCAGCGAGGTCAACTTCGACCGCCTTCGGGCCGGCCGCCTGGCCCGGCTCCAGACGACGATGAAGCGTCACGACATGGCGGTCGGCCTCTTCTTCAATCCGGCCAACATTCGATACGCCACCGGGACCGACGTCATGGGAGTGTGGACCGCCGGCACCTTCGCCCGCTACTGCGTCGTCCCCGCTCACGGCGATCCGATCCTCTTCGAATACAAGGGATCGATCCACGTCTCCCAGAAGCTCGTCAAGGACGTCCGACCCGCCTACGGCTGGCAGTTCGGCGGAGCCCAGTCGCGGGACAAGGCCTGGGAGTGGGCGAAGTCGATCCGCTCGGTGCTGGGGGAGCTGGGCCTCGCCGGCGAGCGACTGGCTGTCGACAAGCTCGACACCATCGGCTTTCTGGCGCTGCAGGACGAGGGGATCTCCCTCGTGGACTCGAGCCCGGCCACCGTCGACGCCCGGGAGGTGAAGACGCCGGACGAGATCGACCTGTTCAAGATCAACGGCGGGATCGGCGACGCCATCCTGGCCGAGTTCGAGGCGGCCATCCGGCCCGGCATCCGTGAGTACGAGCTGCTGGCGGTCCTCGGCCACGCCCTGCTCCGATACCACGGCGAGTTCCTCTTCACCCGGCTCATCGCCTCGGGCGCCAACACGAATCCCTGGATGAGCGAGGCGCACGACAAGATCGTCGCGCCCGGCGACCTGGTCGGGGTCGACACCGACGCCAACGGTTACGAGGGGTACGTCATCGACGTGTCCCGCACGTTCCTGTGTGGCGACACCGCCTCGCCGGAGCAGAAGGAAGCGTACCGGGTCGCCTACGACTGCGTGACCGGGATGCTCGAGCTGGTCCGGCCGGCCATGACGTTCGAGGAGTTCGCCCACAAGGCCCCCGCGCTGCCGGAGGCGTACCGGGCCCAGCGCTACGGCGCGATGGTGCACCAGGCCGGCCTGGAAGACGAGGGGCCGGGCATCCCCTACCCCGACGACGACCGCGGCCCGCGCCGGATCATGCCCCGGCGCGAGATCAAGGAGAACATGGTGCTCTGCCTCGAGTGCTACGCCGGGAAGGTCGGCGCCCCGTTCGGCGTCAAGCTCGAGGATCAGATCCTGGTCACCAAGGACGGCGCCCAGCTCCTCTGCACCTTTCCCTACGAGGCGAAGCTCTTGAGCTGAGCCGGAGCCACTACCACTTCTTCCCGGCTGCGGTGTTCTCCCGCTTCGGCCGGGAGCCCCTCGAGGTCTCGAACCAGTTCGAGCTCGGGGTGACATTCGGGTCCGCCGGGCCGGCCAAGCTCTGGATCTTCAAGAACCCGCGGCTCGGCGTGGCGTACCGCTTCGGGGACGGGCTGAGCGGGATCCGCGCCAGCTTCGGCTTCCCGTTCTGAGTCCGGTTG
>DASYQW010000361.1 GCA_036005065.1 Candidatus Methylomirabilota bacterium
GTCTTCAACACCGACTGGGAGGTCTACGACGGCCACCACGTCGTTCACCATCCGCGGCGGATGTCCCCCTACGAGCTGCAGGTGGCGGCCATCAAGGCGACCGAGAAGTTCTACTCCTGGCCTCAGATCATCCGGAGCGCCTTCCGCAAGGACCAGAAGGACAAGTACTACGCGATGATCCGCTTCTGGGGCAAGCGCATGATCCGGGACTGGTGGAAGCAGAACGGGGAGTACGTCGAGCGTCTCAAGCGCGAGCTCTACTCCGAGGCCCAGCGGCTCCGCCCGCAGGGCTGGCGACGCGTGGGGGTGCCCGAGGCATTCATGAAGGACAAGGTCGGCGGCCTCCTCCGGACGTTCCTGGCCGAGCTCGGGGTGGAGGTGGTGCCGGTGCCGGACGACGCGTCGGGGGCGAGCTGGCGGCAGGGCTTCGACGCGCTGGTGATGCCGATGATGCAGCGGGCGGCCAAGGGACGGGAGGACCTGGCCCAGCGGCTCCAGGCTTTCCAGGCCCAGATTCATGCCCACCTCGACAAGCTTCCGCAGATCCCCTTCCCGCTGGGCGACGAGTCGGGGCCGCTCTACGAGCCATTCGCCAAGATCGGGCTCCTCTTCACCTCGAATCTCGAGCGGGTCCGCCTGGCCTACCGGAAGGCGGGGGCCATGGAAGGATTCTGGGAGCCTGTGGAGGCGTAGGTCGGAAGAGCGGCGGGACCGGGTGCCCGCCGCTCGGTCGTTCCGCGGTTCCGCCGCGCGCTACATGGAGCGCGAGGCGAACTCCCCGTTGAGCGGTACCCCTTGCTTGCACAAGGGGCAGTCCTTCGGGTCGTAGGTCGGGAAGTCCCGCCGGACCAGGCTGAACACGGGGACCCGCAGGTCGACCTTCGAGTTCCGCTGCCAGAGGCAGGCGATCCCCACGACGGTCCCGCCCGCTTGCTCGACCAGACGGAAGAGGAGCTTGAGGGTCTCGCCGGTGGTGATCAGGTCCTCGACGATGAGGACCTTCGCGCCCCGGGTGATGAACCGCGCGAACTCGTCCGGGAGCCGGACGCGCCGCTGCGGCCCGGTCACTCCCTTGGTGGCGTAGACGAGCAGCGGGCGGTGGGGCAGGGCGCGGGCGACGCAATGCGCCAGGATCAGGGCCCCCAGGCCCGTCGACAGGACCACGTCCACCGGCCACTCGGCGAAGTGTTTGGCGATGACCGCCCCCAGCCCCTCCGTGAACGAAGGCTCGCTCGTCACCAGGGCCTTGTCGATGAACTCGGGGGCGTGGTGGCCGGAGGGCAACAGAAAGTGGTCGTTGGCGCGGTATGCCCCGGTCCGTCGCAAGATCTCGAGGTGGATCTTCTCGCGGACCTCGGGGTCCACCGGGGCGGCTCGCGAGGCGCCGGGCTCGCTCGCGGGGAGCGCCCGCTTGTCCCGGGGGGGCATCAGCGCACCTCCTGTCCGCGCGGGCTCACCGGCGACTCGGGCCGGCTCCTGGCCCTGAGGAGCGGCGGGCGTGGTCGGGCTTCGCGGACCACCAGCGGCTCGTGGCACGCGGGGCAAACCGGCGCCCCGGCCTTCCAGAGGACTTGGGGCGGCCGCAGATGCTCGTCGCAGCGCTCACAGACAGGGTTGTTACAGAAACGGATGACGTTGTCGGCCAAGCTCGCCATATCCTGGCCCGCGCGTCGCCCCTTGTCAACCTCGGTTCCCGAGCACTTCGGTTCCCGAGCGTCAGCTTCACCGGCCGACCGACGACCTTGACGGTGGGTCCGGTCCCCTCTAGACTCACGCCATTTCCGGACCGTAGGGCCTGACTGCCGGGAGGCACGCGACCCGAAGCGCCAGGACGACACCTCATGCCCAGTGATCCGCCCATCAGCGTCCTCGTGGTGGACGACTCCGACACAGTGCGGCGCCTGGTCCGCCAGGTCCTGCACGGCGCCGGATTCGGGGTGCGGGAGGCCGCGACCGGTTCGGACGCCCTCCGCCTGGCGGCTGATCACCCCGGGCACCCCGACCTGATCATTCTCGATGTGCGGCTGCCCGACATCGACGGATTCGAAGTCTGCCGGCGGCTCAAGGTCGATCCGGCGACCGCCTCGGTTCCTGTGCTGCTGCTCTCCGGGGTCTATCGGGAGGTGGCCGACCGGATCCGGGGGCTCGAGACCGGCGCCGATGGGTATCTGACCAAGCCCTTCGAGTCGGCCGAGCTGGTGGCCACCGTGCGCGCCCTTCTCCGACTGCGGCGAGCCGAAGCGGCGCTCCGGCAGAGCGAGGTCCGCCGGCGCGCCGCCGAGGCAGTGACCGAGGTCGGCAACATCCTCAGTCAGTCGCTCGATCACGAACGGGTGGGGCAGCGCATCGTGGACAGCCTCCGCACGCTGCTCAGGACGCGGGCTTCCGCCCTGTATCGCCTCGAGCCGCACTCCGGAGACCTGGTCTCGATGGCGGCGTCCGGCGAGGTCGGGCCCGCCTTCGGCAACGTCGTGCTGCCCCGAGGAACGGGACTGGCCGGCCTCGCCCTGCGAGAGGGCCAGCCGGTCGCCTCGCCCAACGTCCTGACGGATCCCCGGATCGTGTTGACGCCGGAGGCCCGGGCCGGCCTGGAGCATGCCACCTTCCGAGCGGCCCTGGCCGTCCCGCTGCGGGTCGCCGATCGGCTCATCGGGGCGCTCGCGGTGGGCGACCTGGAAGGGCGGACGTTCGACGCGGAGGACATCCGTCTGGCTCAGGCTTTCGCCGGCCATGCCGGCCTGGCCCTCGAGAATGCCCGCCTCTACCGGGACGTCAAGGATGCCCGTGACTTCCTCCAGTCCATTCTCGAGAACTCCCCGGACGCGATCCTCACGACGGACGTCCACGGCCGGATCACGTACTTCAGTCCCGGGGCCGAGCAGATGTTCGGCTACCGATCCCCGGACGTCCTGGGTCGGGCCGTCGCGGATTTCTATCCCGCGGGCCGCGCGGAGGCGCGAGCCCTCATGGAGCGTCTCCGGGTCGAGGCGCAGATTCGGAACTACGAAACCGCCTTCCGGGCCCAGGATGGCCGGTGGGTCGAGATCAACACGTCGGTCTCCCTCCTGCGGGATGCCGCCGGCACGATCAACGGGACGCTGGGGATCATCAAGGACATGACCGAGCGCAAGCGAGCCGAGGCGGCCCGGGCCGCCAGCGAGACGCTGCTCCGGACCATCATCGACACCGAGCCGGAGTGCGTGACGCTGGTCGCCGCGAACGCGACGTTGCTGGACATGAATCGGGCAGGCCTGGCCATGATCGAGGCCGATTCCCTGGATGAGGTGCTGGGCAAGCCGGTCGATCCGCTGGTCGTCCCCGAGTATCGTTCAGCCTTCCGGGCCCTTCTGGAGCGAGTCTTCCGGGGTGAGTCGGGCGAGCTGGCGTTCCAGATCATCGGCATCAAGGGCACCCGCCGCTGGCTCGAGAGCCACGCGGTCCCGCTGCGGGACCGGGCCGGCGAGATCGCGGCGCTGCTGGCCATCACCCGCGACATCAGCGAGCGCAAGCGCGCCGAGGAGGCGCTGCGCCGCAGCGAGGAGCAGCTTCGCCAATCCCAGAAGATGGAGGCGATCGGCCGACTGGCCGGCGGCGTCGCCCACGACTTCAACAACCTGCTGTCGGTGATCACCGGCCGGACCGGCATCCTGCTCCATCGGATGGCCTCGGACGATCCCGCGCGCCGGCACGTGGAGCTGATCGAGAAGACCGCCGATCGCGCGGCGTCCCTGACCCACCAGCTGCTCGCCTTCAGCCGCAAGCAGGTCCTCCAGCCGACCATCCTCGACCTGAACGCGGTGGTGGCCGGCATGGAGAAGATGCTGCGGCGGCTCATCGGCGAGGACATCCAGCTGGTCACGGTTCCCGGCCCTTCCCTCGGGCGGGTGAGGGCGGACCGGGTCCAGCTCGAGCAGGTGCTGCTCAACCTCGCGGTGAACGCCCGTGACGCCATGCCCGAGGGCGGCCGCCTCATCCTGGAGACGGCCAATGCCGAGCTCGACGAGGTCTTCGTCCGTCACCATCCCGGGGCCCGGACCGGCGCCTACGTCATGCTCGCCGTGAGCGATACTGGCGTCGGGATGGGTGCCGAGACGCAGGCGCACCTCTTCGAGCCCTTCTTCAGCACCAAGGGGCCGGGAAAGGGGACGGGACTCGGCCTGGCGACCGTCTACGGCATCGTCAAGCAGAGCGACGGCTACATCTCGGTCTACAGCGAGCCGAAGCAGGGCACCGCGTTCAAGATCTATCTCCCCCGGGTCGAAGCGGTGGCGGCGGACCTCGGAGCGCCCCGGGAGGTGGCCGGACCGCCCCGAGGCTCGGAGACCCTCCTGCTCGTCGAAGACGAGGACAGCGTCCGCGACGCCGCCCGCGAGATCCTGCAGCTCCTCGGCTACACCGTGCTGGAGGCCCGGCATCCCGGCGAGGCCCTGCTGATCGGCGAGCGCCACCCCGGGCCGATTCAGCTGCTGGTGACCGATGTCGTGATGCCGCAGATGAGCGGGTTCGAGCTAGCCACTCGGCTCGGTAATCTGCGACCCGATATGAAGGTGCTCTACGTCTCCGGCTACCCAGCCAATGCGATCGATCAGCGCGGCGTGTTCGACGTGCGGGGCGCGTTCCTTCCCAAGCCCTTCACCCTCGACGCCCTGGCGCGCAAGGTCCGCGAGAGCCTGGACGGGTGAGAGGAGCGTGACGCCGCTCCCGTTGGCCCGGGGGGCGTCGGCTCCGGCCCGGGACCGCCGGGATCGGGCGCGCTCCGAGCGGCGGCTTCGCCGCCGCCACGACGGGGGGGCATCGGGGGGGTCTTCCGAGACCCCCCCGAAATGACGGGGGGGGCATCGGGGGGTCTTCCGAGACCCCCCCGAAATGACCTAGACTGGCCGCGTGAAGCTGCTCGCCGTGGAGACCTCCACGCTCATGGGGGCGGCCGCCCTCCTCGAGGACGACACCGTGGTGGCAGAGTGTCGCCTGAACATCGCCGTCACTCACTCCGAGCGCCTCCTGGCGGCGGTCGACCACCTGCTCGAGGCCGCCCGCTGGCAGCTCGCGGACGTGGAGGGCCTGGCGGTGGCCATCGGCCCGGGCTCGTTCACCGGGCTCCGGATCGGCGTCAGCACCATGAAGAGCCTGGCCTACGCAACGGGTACGCCGCTCTGCGGCGTCCCGACCCTCGATGCCCTGGCCTGGAGCCTTCCGTTCGCCGCCTACCCGGTGTGCCCGATCCTCGACGCCAAGAAAGGCGAGGTCTACGCGGCGCTTTACCGGACTCGGGAGGGCCGGGTGGAGCGGCTCTGGGACTACCGGGCGCTCGCGCCCGAGGCGCTGGCCGAGGAGCTCGGGCGGGAAGACCTCGGGCCGGTGGTGTTCCTGGGTGACGGCGTGGCGCCGGCCGCCCCGGTCCTGAGCCGCGCCCTGGGTGCGGCCGCCCGCTTCGCCCCTCCCGCGCACCGGCTGCCGTCGGCCGCGACGGTGGCCGAGCTGGGACGGGGCGCGTTGCTCCGCGGCGAGGCCGCCGACCCGGCCACCCTCGTTCCCTTGTATCTCCGGCGCTCGGAAGCCGAGCTCGGCCGGGAGCGGCAGCGTGTCGGACATCCGCATTGAGCCGATGCGGCTCGACGACCTCGACGAGGTCCTCGCGATCGAGCGCGTCTCGTTCCCTCATCCCTGGTCCCGCCGGGCGTTCCACTACGAGCTCCGGGAGAATCGGGTCGCCCGGCTGTGGGTCGCTCGGAGCCCCGAAGGCCCCGGCGCGCCGGTCATCGCCTACCTGTGCCTCTGGTTCGTCGCCCACGAGGTGCACGTGACGAACTTCGCCGTCCATCCCGCCCATCGCCACCGGGGGATCGGCCGCCGACTCATGGGGACGCTGCTCGAGCTCTATCGGCAGCAAGGGGCGGCCCGGGTGGCCCTCGAGGTGCGACCCAGCAACCACGAGGCCCGGCGGCTCTACGAGTCCTTCGGTTTCCGTCAGGTGGGCCTGCGCAAGGGCTACTACTTCGACACCGGCGAGGATGCCCTGCTCATGGAGGCGATCCTGGCTCCCGACGGAACGCCGGGCCGGGAGGAGCCGCCCGCCCGGCGGGCCGCCGGGAACCCTCGGACCGATTGACGCGTTACCGGAACAGTATGCGCGCGGCGCTGATGGGAGTACTCTCCCTTCTGCTCTCCATCTGTGTGCTCCCGGCAGTGGCGCGCGCGCAGGGCGGTGGGGCCGGCGACCCGGTGGCTCGCGGAAAATACGTCTTCGGCGCCGCCGGCGGCTGCGGGTGTCACAGCGAGCCCGACAAGACGCTCAACAGCGGCGGGCGCCGCTACGACGGCCCGTTCGGAACGGTCTACTCTACCAACATCACGCCAGACCCGAAGACGGGCATCGGGAGCTGGACCGACGATCAGATCATCGCCGCGATCCGCCTGGGCCGCCGGCCGGACGGCGAGCGGATCATCCCGGTCCACCCCTACACGGTCTTCAACGGGATGGCCGAGGGGGACCTGCGCGCCCTCGTCGCCTACCTGCGATCGGTGCCGCCGGTGAGCCGCCCGAACCAGTCCAAGCACATCACGGTGCCCTTGTTCGAAAGCGTCTTCCTGCCGGCGTGGCTGGCGGCCTTCGCGCCCCGCGAGGTCCCGCCCCCGGCAGCGCCCACCACCGGCGTGGCCCGCGGCGAGTACTTGGTGCGGGCGGTGAGCCACTGCGGCGAGTGCCACAGCCCGCGGACGATGACCTACGCGACGGACAACTCGCGGTTTCTGGGGGGCAATCCGAAGGGGGCGGACGGCGATCCGGTCCCGAACATCACGCCCGACAAGGATACCGGCCTCGCGTGGAGCGAGGCGGAGATCGCCGAGTACCTGGGGACCGGCCACAAGCCGGATGGTGACGTCGCGGGGGGGTTGATGGGAGAGGTGATCCAGGGCTCGTCGGCCGGCTTCAAGGACCTCAGCAAGGAGGACCGACTGGCCATCGCCCGTTACCTCAAGACTCTTCCCCCCGTCAAGCACAAGGTGATCAGGTAACCCTCGACCCGCTCGGGGCTCGAGTCCCGTCGAGCAAGGAGGTGCGATGAACCGACGCCGGAATTGCGAAGGGCGCGCGCGCGCGGGTGCCCTCCGCCGTCGACATGCTATACTCGGCGCGCCCGGAGCGAGTCGCGCATCCGCTTACGTCCACGGAAGGGGGTCGGCATGAGGCACTTCGTGTTGGTCGGGCTGGTAGCCACCGTTCTGGCAGCGGCGACGGTCACCGAGGCGTACAACGGGGGGCCGGTGCTGCTCATCACCGACCTCGCCTCCTCCTGCGCCGGTTGCCACGCGTCCATGCAGAAGGAACAGCTCCGCAACGCGCCGGAGGCCCTCCAGAACGCCCAGTGGGTGGAGAACAAGCACTACAAGCAGATCGAGGCCGGTGACGGGCCCTACAAGGACATGACGCCGGGCGACCGCGCCCGCCTGCTGACCGACGTCAAGGCGGTCGATGCCGCGGCGGCGGCCGCGTTGACGGGGCCTGCCTCCGCGCGTCCCGGGCAGGAGATCACCGTCACCGCCACCGTGCGGGGTGGCGCCGGGCCGGTAGTGGGCGTCTTCCTGGTCGACACCGACGTCCGGTTCCAGACCCGACCCGTGTCGGCTGACGGCTGGTTCATCGTCGGGGCGCCTAAGGTCACGGGGCCGGACGGACAGCCGCAGACACGCTGGACGGACGGACGCGCCGAGGGGCTTCGGAAGAACCTGAACTCGGCGCTCGTCTTCAATCACAAGTCCGACCTCGAGAAGAAGGCCTTCCCCGAATCCAAGGTGGTGTGGACGCTCCGCGCGCCGCAGGAGCCCGGCACCTACACCCTCTACGTGGCTTTCCACTACGGCACCGAGAAGGCCTCGCCTGTCGGCACCGTCGAGCGGACCGGCACCGTGCTCCCGCGCGGCGGGCCCGGTGGCCCGTCCGGACACATCCTCTTCTCCAAGCCGGTCAGCGTCACCGTCCGGTAGCGCCCCATGCGGGGGGAGGCGGGGGCCTGGACGGCTGGTGCCGCCCTGGTGAGTCTGGGCCTCGGCCTTCCCCTCGTGTTCGGCAGCGCCCTGTACACGAAGGAGCGGGACGACCGCTTCTGCGTCTCGTGCCACCTCCACGAGGAGAAGTTCACCCGCTTCCAGGCGCGACCGACCGCGACCGATCTGGCCTCCGCCCACCACGCGAGCCGGCAGGGCGTCCGCTGCATCGATTGCCACGGCGGGGCCGACCCGGCCATGCGGCTCCGCGTGTGGGCGGTGGCCGGGTTCGACACCGTGAAGTTCCTCGTCGGGCGCTACGGCGAGCCTCGGGGCATGCGACTTCGCCTGCGCGACGCGGAGTGCCGGCAGTGCCATGACCCGATCGTGAAGGTGAGCCTCGAGCAGGAGGAGGCCCAGGAGGGGCGGGGCGACACGTTCCACGCGATCATCGAGCACCGGTCCGTCAAGATCGCCTGCGTGGCCTGTCACACGTCGCACACGTCCGGCCAGAAGCGGCTCGCGTTCATCGAGCGGAAGACCGTGCTCCCGATCTGCCGGAACTGCCACGAGCGCATGGGCGAGGAGGTCGGGGGGTAGGTGACGACGGTCGAAGCGGGAAGCCCGGAAGAGCGCGCCCAGCTCCTCGAGGTGCTCCGGAAGATCCTCCAGTCCATCGGGTCCGTGCGCGACGAGTGGGAGATCTTCGAGACGGCGGTCCGCGAGACCGCCCGGCAGCTCCGTTACGACTGGGTCAGCCTCGTCCTCGAGGACCTGGACGAGCACACCGCGCGCGTCTTCCTCTCCTCGCCGCCGGGCACCGGCGCGCTCCGCGTCGGCGAGGTCGTCGACCGGCGCTCGGGCTTCTGGGAGGCGATGCGGACGGGGCAGCCCTTCGTCCGGGACGGCTTCCAGGGGCCCGAGCCGCTGTGGGAGGACGCGCCGCTCCGGAGCCTGGGCATCACCGCGTACGCGGCGATCCCCCTGCTGATCCGGGGCAAGGTCATCGGGACCTTCAACGTCGGGACCCGCGATCCTGCCGGTCTGACCACCCACATCCCGCTCCTCACGCAGCTCGCCGAATTCCTGGCGAACGCCGTCCTGGCCGCCCGCCTGATCGGCGAGGTGCAGGCGGGGCTCGCGCGACTGCGCGAGAGAGTGGCGAGTCCGCCCCTGCCACCTCTCTAGGTCATTTCGGGGGAGTCTCGGAAGACCCCCTCCCAACCTCTTTGACACGCGCCGCCGGCGGGTGACACAATCAGGCGAGGACGCGGGGTGCGCCCCGGTCCGCGTTTTTTTGTGCGGCGGCGAGGTGCCATGGCGCGAGCGTTCGCGGGGATTCGGATTCTCGACCTCACCCGGCTGCTTCCCGGGGCCTACTGCTCGCTGCTCTTCGCGGACCTGGGGGCCGAGGTCATCAAGGTCGAGGAGCCCGGCCTGGGCGACTACGCGCGGGCGTCGGCTCCCCACTGGGGGCAATCGGGCATCGGCGCCTACTTCCTCCTGCTGAACCGGAACAAGAAGAGCATCGCGCTCAACCTCAAGAGCGACGCCGGCAAGGAGGTCTTCCGGCGTCTCGCGGCCACCGCCGACGTCCTGCTCGAGAGCTTCCGGCCGGGGGTGATGGATCGCCTCGGCCTCGGCTGGGAGGTCCTCTCGGGGCTCAACCCCCGGCTGGTCTACTGCGCCATCTCGGGCTACGGGCAGGATGGCCCGTACCGACACCTCGTGGGGCACGACATCAACTACATGGGATACGCCGGGGCTCTCTCGGTTACCGGCCCTCGCGGCGGCGCGCCCCTGATGCCGGGCGTGCAGGTCGCGGACCTCGGCGGCGGCTCGCTCCTGGCCGCGTTCGGCATCGCCGCCGCCCTCCATCACCGGATGGTGTCCGGCCGTGGTCAGCTCGTCGACGCCTCGATGACCGACGGTGTCGTGTCGTGGCTCGCGCCGTATCTGGGGCCCTACTTCGCCACCGGCAAGCAGCCTGGGCGGGGCGAGGAGCGGCTCAACGGCGGGTGGGTCTGCTACCAGGTCTTCGAGACGGCCGACGGCCGGCACATCACGCTCGGAGCGCTCGAGCCCAAGTTCTGGGCGAATCTTTGCCGCGTGCTGGGGCGGGAGGACCTGGTGGCGCACCAGTACGCGGAGGGGGAGGTCCGCGACCGGGTGGAGGCGGAACTGCGTAGCATCTTCCGGACCCGGAGCCGGGACGAGTGGGTCCGACTGCTCCAGACGACCGATGTCTGTGCCGGGCCCGTGCTCACCCTCGACGAGGTGATTCGGGACCCGCAGCTCGCCCACCGCGGTCTCTTCCAGGAAGTCGAGCACCCGGCCATCGGGCCGCTGCCCCAGGTCGCGTTTCCGGTCAAGCTCTCCGCGACGCCGGGCCGA
Source organism: Candidatus Methylomirabilota bacterium (assembly GCA_036005065.1). Lineage (NCBI taxonomy): Bacteria > Methylomirabilota (SeqCode) > Candidatus Methylomirabilota bacterium. The sequence goes on from DASYQW010000361.1 coordinate 10,381, forward strand.
ATCGAGCAGGCGCCTCCCGAGCTCGGCGCCCACACGGACGAGGTGCTCGAGGAGCTCGGCTACGACGCGGAGACGATCCAGGGGTTCCGGCGCGACGGCGTCGTCTAGCAGAATGCTGAAAGACACCGCGCCGGGCTGCTGGTCAGCGCGCCCGTGGCCGAAGCGCTCCGTGCGCGGGCCCCTGCTGTGCGCACCGCGCAGCCGGACCGCCGCGCTCGCGGTGGTCCGCTCCGAGCGGCGGCTTCGCCGCCGCCACCCTTCCTGGGGGAGGTCTCGGAGGGGGCCGTGGAGGCCCCCTCCGATAGAGTAGCAATGGAGCGCGGCCTCGAGCTGGTCGACCGGATGCTGGGCGGCGACCGCCTGGCGCTGGCCCGGCTGATCACCCTCGTGGAGAACCGGTCACCGCTGGTCCCGGAGATCATGCGGCGGATCTACCCCCGCACCGGCCGGGCCTACACGGTCGGCATCACGGGGCCGCCGGGGGCCGGCAAGAGCACGCTGGTCGACGCCCTGACCGCGCTCTTTCGCAAGACCGAGGCTCCGGTCGGCATCGTCGCCGTCGACCCGACCAGTCCCTTCACCGGCGGGGCGGTGCTCGGTGACCGCATCCGCATGCAGTCGCACACCCTCGACCCCGGCGTCTTCATCCGCAGCATGGCCACCCGCGGCAGCCTGGGCGGGCTGGCCCGCGCCACCGCCGACGTCCAGAAGCTCTTCGACGCCTTCGGGATGGGCTTCATCCTGATCGAGACCGTCGGCGTCGGCCAGACCGAGCTCGACATCATCAAGCTGGCTGACACCACGGTCGTGGTGCTGGTCCCCGAGTCGGGCGATGCCATTCAGACGATGAAGGCGGGGCTTCTCGAGGTGGCCGACATCTTCGTCGTGAACAAGGCCGACCGGGACGGCGCCCAGGCGCTGATGACGGAGCTCCGGTACATGGTCCACCTCCACCGCGAGGGCCAGCAGGCCTCCCGCCAGCTGGACTGGGAGGTGCCGATCCTGGGCACCGTGGGGGTGAGCGGCGGCGGCGTGGAGGAGCTGTGGGCCGAGGTGGGCCGGCATCGCGAGGCCCTCACGACCAGCGGGATGCTCGAGCGGCGACGGCAAGCGCGGCGAGCCCGGGAGCTGCGCGACCTCATCGTCGCCGAGCTCCGGCGCGAGGTCGATCGCGCCCTCGCCGATGGCGCGTCGCTCGCGCCGTTGATCGCCGAGGTGGAGGCCGGCCGCCTGGATCCGTACACGGCGATCGCCGAGATCCTCGACCGCTTCCGCCTCGTGCCCAGGGCCCGTCTCTAGGTTTCGGTCGGTTGCGGGACGGTGGGCGGAGGATGAGGCTGGGCAGCCACGTCCTGGTGGGTGTAGTGTTCCTCGGGCTCGTCACCTTCTATACGTGGCCGCTCATGCGGGCCCCTTCCGATCTCCCGGCGCCCCAGGACGACCCCTGCTCGCGGCTCTACATCCTGGTCACCCACGTCATCGCCCGGAACCTCCTGACCCACCCCGGCGATCTCCTGCAAGGGACGGCCTTCTACCCGCTCGGGAACAGCATCACGCTTGCCGAACCGCTCCTCACTCCCGCCCTGCTCGTCGCCTCCCTGGCGGGCCTCACCCACGACGCGGTGCTCGCGTTCAAGGTCGCCTTGGTGCTCTTCTGGGCCGTTTCGGGCTGGGCCATGTACGCGGTCACCTTCTGGCTCACACGCCACCACCCCGCCGCGCTCGTGGGCGCCCTGATCTTCGTGCTTTGCCCGGCCCGCATCCTGTATTACGGGGAGTTCCAGATCGAGATGGCCTTCGGGGTGCCGCTGGCCGTCTACGCCCTGGTTCGGTTTCTGGAGGAGCAGCGCCTGCGCCACCTCGCCACCCTCCTGGTCGTCTTCTGGATGCAGGCGGTGGCGGTCGTCTACTACGGCGTGATCCTCGGCCTCGGATTGGCAGTGGTCGCCGCCCAGTACGTCGCCCTCCGCTGGAGCTGCTGGCGGCTCCGAACCCTCGTGGCGGCCGCTCTCGGAAGTGCCGCGCTGGCCCTCGCGCTGCTGCCGGTCGCCCGGCCGTACTTCGTGACCCGACAGGAGCTGGGGCTCGAGCGGGGTCTCGATGAGGCGTTCGGGCGTTCCGCCGACCTCCTGACCTACGTGAGCACGGACGGAACCTGGCTCGCCCGGCCGGTCCCGATCCGCTACGTGGCCGAGACCCCGCTCTTCGTGGGACTGAGCGCGCTCGGGCTGGCGGTCGTTAGCCTGGCGTGGCTGCGGGGGGACGGGCAGCGTGTCCGAGGGCGGGCGGAACGCTGGCTCGCGGCCGGGGTATGGGTCTGCCTCACCCTCACAATCCTCCTCGCGGTGGCCGGGCGGCCGATCCGCGTCGGGTCGGTGCGCAGCGCCTTCTCGACCGCCGGCGTGGCCCTGCTCGTCCTCGCGCTGGCCCGGCACGGGGCGGAAGGCTGGGAACGCTGGCGGCAGGACATCCGCGATCGGCGCCTGACCGACCGCGACTGGGTCGGTAGCCTGCTGGTTCTCATCGCCTTCGCAGTGCTCCTGTCGCTCGGACCCGAGGCCCGGGTTGCCCACCGCCCCCTCGGCGGCGGACTCTACGCCTGGCTCTATCCCTACCTCCTGCCGCTTCACGCCATTCGGGGCGCGACACGGATCGGGCTCCTGGTGGTTTTCGCGACGGCGTTGCTCGCCGCCTTCGGTCTCAAGTGGCTGAGCGCGCGGCTCCCGGCGTGGGGGCGTCGGGCCGCCGCCGTCGCCGCCACGCTCCTGATGCTCCTCGAGTTCGGGACGGTGCGTCTCCCCTACGCCGCCGTCGCGACGCGGCCGCGGGCTGTCGACGCGGCGATCCGGGCCGATCCGGACGACGTCGCGGTCCTCGAGTGGCCTGCCAACGTCCCCGGGCCCGACGCGGACGCCATGTTCCGGTCGGTCGATCACGGCAAGCGCGTCGTGAATGGCTATGCCGGGTTCCCGATCGATCTGCTCGAGGAGCTCTCGGGCCTCCTGACGACGCCGGGCACCCCGTTCCCGGTTCCGGAGGCGCAGGCGGCTCTGCGGCGGATCTACCCGGTGCGGTACCTCGTGGTCCGACTCGCCGACCCCGGGCTCCTGAACGAGTGGCGTCCGGTCTGGCTGGCCCTCCGCCAGACGGCGCCGCCCCTCTTGCGGTTCCGCGGGACGTTCGGGAACGAGGACCTGTACGAGATCGTCCCGCTTCCGGAGCGCGGAGTGCGGGTCGAGCGGTGGGTGTCGTACGGGTTCGTGCGCGACCACCCGGTGCTGGACATCTCCCTCCGGCCTCTCAGGACCGACCGCGCGCTCGAGCAGTGGGTCGATATCGACCTGAACCGGCGCCGGGTCGGACGCGTCCCGCTCGACGGCGTGGCTCGAGCGACCGTGACTCTCGCCCGGCCGTTCTTCGAGGCCGCTCCCAACGTCATCGGGCTGAAATATCGCTACCGGCGCCCGCCGGCCATCCGGGACGCCCGCTACCGGATCGGGGGAACAGGCGTCGTGAGTCCCGGAGACCTGCGCGTTGTGAGTGCCGGCCAGCCCCAGGGCAGCTCCAGCTCGATCCAGCTCGACGGCGTCGAGCTGGCGCCTGACCACCGCGGGTACAACCTGGTCGCGCTGAGTCCACGCGGGGAGCTCGTGGCGGCCGACGTCTTCGATACGTTCCTCAGCGCGGAGGCCGCCCACCGGCTGGCGGCGTGGATCCGTGCCCTGCCGACAGGGACGATCGTGGCGGGGGCGGTCCGGGACGAGGGGTCCGGCCAGCTCACCGCCGACGCGGTGGGCGCTCTCCGCACGCTCGGCGTCGCCGGCGATCTCCGCGGGCACTTCCGGGAGGCGCAGGCGTTCGTGGGCGTCACGGGAGCTCCGCCCGGCTCGGCCCTCGAGGCCCTCGGGCCCCGCGTGATCGAGCTGGTGGTCGGACACCCCGAGATGGTCGCCGGGCAGACCGGGGCCTCCGTCGGGTTCGAGCTGACGGCGTTCGCGCTCCATCGGGGCTGACGCGGCGACCGGGGGTCGGGTGCCGGACATCCTTGATCCCCGCGTAGTTGCCGTGGTCTAATTGCGAGGGTTCCTGCGCGATGCCGCCCTACGAGACCCCTTTCCGCAACACCTTCTGGAACGTCCCCGACTGGGCCCAGTTCCTTCTGTACGTCCTGTCGGTGGTGGCGATCGGCGCGTTCGCCCTCGGGCTCTGGCAGCGGGTGGCGCTGTGGCGGGAAGGCAAGCCGGAGAACCGGTTCGACCGCGCCCCCGAGCGCCTCCGGATGCTCTGGCGTCACGGCCTCGTTCAGGCGAGGACGCTCAGCCAGCGCTATCCCGGGGTCATGCACGCCCTGATGTTCTGGGGTTTCGGCGTGCTGTTCCTGGGGACGGTCCTCGCCACCATCGACTACGACATCACGCTCCCGCTCGGATTCAAGCTCCTCAAGGGACGCTTCTATCTCCTCTACGAGCTAAGCCTCGACCTCTTCGGGCTGTTCTTCGTCGTCGGCCTCGGCCTCGCCCTCTTCCGCCGGTTCGGCCGGCGCCCCAAGCAGCTCGACCCGACGCCCCACTTTGCGTTCATCCTGGCGCTCCTGCTCGCCATCAACGTCACCGGCTTCGTCATCGAGGCCTGCCGCCTCGCCGTCACCCAGCCCTGGTGGGGACCGTGGTCGCCGGTCGGCTGGGCCCTGGGGCGGGTCTTCCTGGCCGCCGGCCTGACCGAGCCCGCACTGCGCGGACTCCATCTCGGGACATGGATCTTCCACTTCGCCATCTCGTTCGCGTTCATCGCCCTGATCCCGTATTCCTACTTCATCCACCTCATCACGACGCCGCTGAACATCTTCTTCGCGAAGCTCCGGCCCCAGGGGGCGCTCCAGCCCATCCCGAACATCGAGGAGGCCGAGTCGCTCGGGGTCTCCCGGCTCGAGGAGTTCTCCTGGAAGCGGCGGCTCGACTTCGACGCCTGCACCATGTGCGGGCGCTGCCAGGCGGCCTGTCCCGCCTACCTGGCGGGGACGCCGCTGAATCCCAAGCAGATCATCCTCAAGCTCCGCGGGCTCATGCACGCGCCGAACGGGCGCGCGATTCACGGCGACACCATCACGGCCGGCGAGCTCTGGGCCTGCACGACCTGTAACGCCTGCGTCGAGGCCTGCCCGGCGTTCATCGACATCCTCGACACGATCGTCGACCTCCGGCGGTACCTCTCGCTGTCGGAGGGCGCCCTGCCGTCGACCGCCGGCGCGAGCCTTCAGAACATGCAGCGGGCCGGGAACCCCTGGGGCCTGGCGGCCGCCGACCGGCTCGCGTGGGCGGACGGACTGGACGTGCCCCGGCTCCGGGAGGGTGAAGAGGTCGAGTACCTCTACTGGGTCGGCTGCTCCGCGTCCTACGACCGGCGGAACCAGAGCATCGCGCGCGCGGTCGTGACGATCCTCAAGGCGGCCGGCGTCTCGTTCGCGGTGATGCCGGAGGAGAAGTGCAACGGCGACGCCGCCCGGCGGCTCGGGGAGGAATACACCTACCAGACGCTCGCCACCGAGAATGTCGAGAACCTCAAGCGCTATCGGTTCCGGCGGGTCATCACCGCCTGCCCGCACTGCTTCAACACCATCGGAAACGAGTACAAGCAGTTCGGGGGTGACTTCGAGGTGCGGCACCACTCGGTGGTGATCGCGGAGCTGATCCGCGAGGGGCGCCTCACTCTGACGCGGCCGCGCGAGGAGCTCCTGACCTACCACGACTCGTGCTACCTGGGGCGGTTCAACGGGATCTTCGAGGCCCCTCGCGAGAGCCTCCAGGCGATTCCGGGCATCAGGCTCGTCGAGATGGCTCGGAGCCGGAACAAGGGACTCTGCTGTGGCGGGGGCGGCGGGCACATGTGGATGGAGGTGCGCGGCGAGAGGCGGATCAACGAGATCCGGGTCGAGGAAGTCCTGACCACGCGGGCCACGACGGTCGGGACCGCCTGCCCGTTCTGCATGGCGATGGTGGACCTCGGGCGGAAGGTGAAGGGCGTGGAGGACACGCTCCAGGTGAAGGACATCGCCGAGCTCGTCGCGGAGGCCTTGCCGTGAGGCGCCCGGGGCGAGCGCTCGCGATCGCGCTGATCGCGCTCGCGGCCGGCGCGACGGGGGCGGCGGGCCAGGGCCGGTTCTTCAGCACCGAGGGCGCCAAGGCCCTCGACATGGCCAAGGCGGCCGACGAGGGTGCCGCCGCCGCCCAGGAGCAGGGCGGGAGCTTCCTGAAGCAGCTCCAGGCCCTCAAGGCCCATGATCGCGACGCCGAGGCCCTGAAGGCGCTCCTCGATGAGGCAGGCACGGCCCACGAGGCCCTCGCCGCCTACCGCCGGCAGACCCAGCTGAGCGCCGACGAAACCTATCAGCTCGTCACGGCGCTGGCCCGCCTGTCGGCCACCAATCCCTCCGGCGGCGGGCCCGACCCTATCCGGCGGGGGGTGCTCGAGCAGCGCGCCCTGCTGGCCGCTCACGAGGCCGCCGTCATGTCCGCCCGCGCCCGCGCCGAGAGCGAGCGGCTCCGCGCCCTCCATGCCGAAGCGCGCCTCCTCGCCGCGGGGAGGGGCGCGGCCGGCCCCGGGACGCCGCCGGCGGAGTCGGCGCCGGCCGGCTCCGGCCGCGAGGTCCTGGTGCCGAACGTCGTGGGAGCGCGGCTCGACGCCGCCTCGCGCGACCTCCAGGCGGTCGGCCTCCGGCTCGGCACGACCACCGGTCCGCGCGACGGCTACGTCGTGAAGCAGGCTCCGGCCGCCGGGGCCAGAGTGTCGCGCCAGGCCGCCGTCAACGTCACGCTCTCGGCGACGGCGGCCGGGGTGACCGTCATCACGCCGCGCTGACGCCGCGCGGAGACTCGCGGTTCCATGCGCTTCCGCGCGGTGCGCGAACTGCTGCTGCTCCTCCCGCAGCTCGCCGGGCTCATCGCGCGGCTCACCGGGGACCCGCGCGTGCCGACCCGGGTGAAGGCGATCCTCGGTGTCACCGCGGTGTATCTCGCCAGCCCGATCGACGTTATTCCCGATTTCATTCCCGGTCTCGGATACCTCGACGACGTGATCATCGCCTCCGTCGTCGTCGATGGGCTCGTGAACTACGTCGACCGGCAGATCATCCTCGAGCACTGGCCCGGCGACCCGGCCAGCCTCGAGCGGATGAGCCAGATCGCGGCCCGCATCGCCGGCTGGGTCCCGCGGCGATGGAAGGCGCGGGTGTTCGGCCCGCCTCCCGCGAGCCAGTCGGCATGACCGGGGGGTTCCTCGAGGCGGTCGAGGCGCGGCTCGCGCTCCCCCTCGTCGAGGGTCCGGACAAGGTCCTGCCGCTCGACGAGGCGATCCGCCGTCACGCGCGGCCCGAGATGACCCTGCATCTGTCGACGGCCCACGCGCGCCCGCAGGCGGCGGTGTACGAGCTGATGCGGCAGTTCTGGGGGCGCGACCCGCGGTTCACCGTGGTGGCGGTCGGCCTCACCGGCGCCTGGGTCGCCCTCGTCCACGGAGGGCTGACCCGGCGCGTCGTCACCTCGTTCTGTGGCGAGTCGTACCCCAGTCCGGCGCCGAGCCCGCTCCTGGACGCGGCCTGGCGGCGGGGGGCGGTCGAGATCCAGAACTGGTCGATCCTGAGCCTGCCGCTCCGGCTGCTGGCCGGCGCGATGGGGCTCCCGTACCTGCCCACCCGGTCGCTGCTCGGCTCCACCATGGAGGAGGCGAACGCGGGCGACGTGGTCGCGGCGGACGACCCCTTCGGCGGGGGCGGGCGCGTCGCCCTGGTGCGGGCCCTGGTGCCGGATCTCTCGCTCGTCCACGGCCTCGCCGCCGACCGGGCGGGCAACACGCTGCTGCCGGCGCCGGCCGGGGAAGGGGTCTACGGCGCCCTGGCCGCGCGCGAGGGAGCGGTGGTGACGGTCGAGCGTATCGTGCCCACCGAGGTGATCCGGCGCCATGCCCACCTGGTTCGGCTCCCCGGCACCCATGTCCGCGCGGTGGCCGAAGCGCCGCTCGGCGGGCATCCGGGGGGAATGCTGAGCCCGCTGGCGGCCACCGCCGGTGTCGCGGGATACGCCGAGGACTACGAGTTCGCGCGCGTCCAGCGGGAGGCGTTCGCCGAGCCCCGGACCGCCGAGGCGTGGCTCACCGAGTGGGTGTTCGGGTGTCCCAGCCCCGCCGAGTACGCGCGCCGACTGGGGCCGGCGCGCGTCGCCGCGCTCCGGGCCGCCGCCGATCCCGAGGCCTGGCGCGCGGAGCTCGCCGGGCTGGCCCCGACGATCCCGACCATGCCCGCCGCCAGTGAAGGGGAGATGCTCGCGGTGACGGCCGCCCGGCGCATCGCGGCGCGCGTCCGCGCGGCCGGGCTCACGACGCTCCTGGCCGGGATCGGCGTCTCGAACCTCGCCGCCTGGCTTGCCGCGTACGCGCTCAAGGCCGACGGCGTGCCGGTCGAGCTCATGGCCGAGATCGGGATGTTCGGCTACCTCCCGCGAGCCGCCGACCCCTTCATCTTCTCCACCCGCAACTTCCCGGCCGCGAAGTCGCTGAGCGACATCCTCACCGTGATGGGACAGCTCATGGGCGGCCGCTGGAACCGGTCCCTCGGCGTCCTGGGGGCCGGGCAGGTCGACCGGGCCGGCAACATCAACTCCACGCTCATCCCGGGCCGGCGTTACCTCACCGGCTCCGGCGGCGCCAACGACGTGTGCTCGGCCGCGGCCGAGGTCCTGGTCGCGGTGGCCCAGGACCGGAACCGGTTCGTGGAGAAGGTTCCCTACGTCACCGGCCCGGGGCGTGCGGTCCGCACGGTCGTCTCCCAGCTCGGCATCTTCGAGAAGGAGGACGCCCACGGCGAGCTCATCCTCACCGGCTACCTCCCGGCCGCGGGACCACACGCGGAGGCCGCGGTCTCGGCGATCCGCGCCGCCTGCGGATGGGAGGTGCGGGTCGCGCCGGGGCTCCGGGTGGAGGCGCCGGCGACGATCGAGGAGCTCTGGCTGCTGCGTGCCTTCGATCCCCGTCGGCAGTTCCTCGGGGCGCGGCCCGACGCGTGAGGTCGAAAGACATGGCCAGGAGTCACGCATGATCGGCATCCGTGGATTTGGCGTGCACCTTCCGCGCTACCGGCTGTCCGGCAAGACGCTCGAGGCTGCGTGGGGCGCCGGCGGCGGGGGCGAGCGCGCGGTGGCGAATCACGACGAGGACAGCCTGACGATGGCCGTGGAGGCGGGTCTCGCCGCGCTCGGAGAGCGGGATGGGCAGGGGCTGGGCGGCGTCATGCTGGCCACCACCACCCCGCCCTACGCGGAGAAGTCGTCGGCGGCGATCCTGGCGGCGGTCGCGGACACCGGCCGGGACGTGTGGGTGGCGGATCTCGGCGGGAGCCTGCGGGCCGGCACCACCGCGCTCCGGCTCGCGCTGGACGCGGTGCGGGCGGGCACCACGCCCGAGGTGCTGGTGGCGGCCGCCGACATCCGCACCGCCGCGCCCGGGGGCGACCTCGAGCCATTCCTGGGCGACGGCGCGGCGGCCGTCGTCGTGGGGGACGGCGACGACCTCGTGGCGCACTTTCTGGGCGCCTACTCGCTCACCCACGAATTCTCGGACGTCTGGCGGAAGGCCGACGCCCGCTTCCCCGAGCAGGGTGACCCGACGTTCGTCCGCGCCTACGGGTACGAGAAGCTCATCCCGGAGGCCGTCGAGGGGCTCCTGGCCCGGCTCGGCCGGAAGCGCGAGGACGTGGCGAAGGTCGCCTGCTACGCCCCGGACGCGCGGCTGGCGCCGGGGATCCTCCGAAGCCTCAAGTTCCCCGACGAGGCGCTCTTGCGGCTCCCGCTGCTGGCGGTGATCGGGAACACCGGCACCGCATCGCCCCTCCTGGCTCTCGCCGCGGCGCTCGAGGAGGCGAAGCCCGGTGAGCGGATCCTGGTCGTGGGATACGGCTCGGGCGCCGACGCGCTGCTCTTCGAGGCGACCGAGCGGATCGAGCAGTGGGACCGTCGCCGGGGGGTGACGGCCCAGCTCCGGGCCGGCCGTCCCCTGGTCCACTATGGAAAATTCCTCCAGTTCCGGCGACTGGTCGAGACCGAGACGATCCGGGCCTTCACGAGCCTCCCCGTCATGCAGCGCGAGGAGCGGCAGGACCTGCGGCTCTATGGCCAGAAGTGCGCGGCCTGCGGGGCGGTCCAGTACCCGCGCCGCCACCTGTGCTGGCAGTGCTCGGGCAAGGAGCTCGGGGAGCATCGGCTGTCGCGCCGCGGCCGCGTCTTCACGTTCACCCGGGACCACCTGGTGCCGTCCCCCGACCCGCCGACGGTCATGGTGGCGGCCGACCTCGAGGGCGGCGGCCGGTTCTACACCCAGATGACGGACTGCGACCCGGCCGCCGTGACGTTCGACACGCCGGTCGAGCTGACCTTCCGCCGCTTCCACGAGGGCGGCGAGCTGGTCAACTACTTCTGGAAGTTTCGCCCTCTGCTAGGCGGCTGATCTGGCTGGCGTTTTCGCACCGGAGTAGTTACACCCCGGGGAGGCTAAATAACTCGGCGAT
>DASYQW010000362.1 GCA_036005065.1 Candidatus Methylomirabilota bacterium
CCTCGGAGCCGACGATGAGGACGCCGGGCTCCTCGAGCACCGGGCGCACCGCTCTGAGGGTCGCGAACAGACGGTCGCGGAAGGCCACCGCCCGAGTATAGGGAGGGCCGCTGCCGAAGTCCAAGATCAGGGTATCGCCCCAGTTGCCGTGTCCCTCGGCAGACCCGGAGCTACGCGCCCGCAGCCGGCGAGGCCGCCTGCCTCAGCGCCTCCTCCGCCTTCTCGAGGCAGAAGGGCATGTCCATCTCGCGGAACATCGTCGTCGCGCTGCCGAGGTGCTCCCGGGCCTGTTCGCGCCTGCCCGTTCGCCCGTAGAGCGTGCCAAGTCCGAGGTGGCAGTGCGCGATGAGCGGGCGCATGCCGCGGGGCTCCGCGAGGGCCAGCGCCTGGTGGTAGTGGGCCTGGCCGCTCTCGGCATCGAACCGGTCGGGATGAGTTGCGATCTCGGCCGCGAGGTGTAGCGCATACGGCGCGTATCCGGGCGGCGAAGATTCGACACTGAGGCGGGCCCGCCTATCGCGGCGGAGTGGCGAGGGGGAAGCCCGAGAGGCAACGGCCTCCGGGTTACGCCGGGAGCCGTTGTAATCGAGGGGTAAGGAGCCGGCGGTCAGGGCTCCGGCCCCGGCCTATTGCTGGTAGCCGTAGAGGCGCCAGACGCCGTTCTCGCGGCGCGCCACCTCGAGCTCGCGCTCCCACCAGAAGAGCGACATCCACTGCCCGATGAGGGGGAGCCGCCCCGTCACTTCGCCGGTCGAGTAGACCCAGGCCTGCTCGCCGACCATGCGCACCTCGTCGATGCGGATCCGGGCGCGCAGGACCTCGTACACCTGGAACATCGTGAGGAGCTGCCCCCGGATGGCGGTCTTGGTGAGGGGACCGGTGCGGTACTGATCCGACACCAGGGCGAGCACCCCCGGGGCGTCCTTGGCCTCGAAGCGCTGGATGGCCTGGCCGAGGGCGGCCTGGAGCTCCTGGACCACCCGCGCGGGGGCGGGCACCCCGGGGAGACTCGGACGGCCAGGGACGGGCGGCGAAGGCGCGGGACTCGGGGTGGGGGCGGGGGTCGGGGGAGCGGGAACCGGCGCCGGGACAGGAGGTGGCGGCGGGGGTGGCGGAACCTGGGCGTGCGCGGGGAGCGTTCCGGCGGTCACCGCCGCGAGCAGCAGCAAGAGCCGCCGCGCGAGAGGCCCGCCCGCCCTCACTGCCTCCGACCGTTGAGCGCTTCTTCGAGGCGGCGCCCCAGGACCTGGCGGGGACGCCAGCTCGGGCGCCAGGCCAGGACGCGGCGCGGGAGCCCGCGGAAGTCGTCGAAGAGCGAGTACACGACGGGCGTGATGATGAGCGTCACGATGAGGCAGAGAGCCTGCCCTCCGACCACCGCCACCGCCAGGGCCGCGCGCGAGGCGGAGCCGTCGCCGCGCCCCAGGGCGACCGGCAGCATGCCGGCGATGATGGCCAGGGTCGTCATGAGGATCGGCCGCAGTCGCGCCCGGTCGGCCTCCATCTGGGCCTCGAAGCGGGGCAGCCCGCGCGCGCGCAGCACGTTCGTGTAGTCGACCTGCAGGATCGCGTTCTTCTTCACCACGCCCATCAGCAGGAACATCCCCATGATGGCGTAGATGTTCAGGGTGTTGCCGGTCAGGACCAGGGCCAGCAGGCCGAAGGGCAGGGCCAGGAACATGGAGCTCATGATCGTGATCGGATGGACGAAGCTCTCGAATTGCGCGCCCAGGACCATGTAGATGAAGGTGAGGGCGAGGACGAAGGCGACCAGGAAGTTCCAGAACGCTTCCTGCATGAGCTTGGCCTGGCCGAGGGGGATGACCTGGTAGCCGGACGGCATGTCGAGCTCCCGGACGATCGCCAGCGCCTGCTGCATGGCCTCGCCGAGCGGCTTCTGGTAGAGGTTCGAGGACACCGTCATCTGCCGTTCCTGGGCGTACCGGTCGATCTGTCCCGGGCTCATGCCGGGCGTGAGGCGCGCCAGGTTCGCGAGGCGCACGAGCTGGCCGCCGGCGGCCGGCACCGTCAGGTCGGGGAGCCGGTGGCCGTCACGGCGGAACGGCTCGCCGAGACGCAGCCGGACGTCGTACTGCTCGCCCGCCTCGCGGTAGAAGCCGACCTTCTCGCCAGCCACCAGGACGCGGATGCTGGCGGCGACGTCGGCCATGCGGACGCCGAGATCCGCCGCCCGCTGCCGGTCGACCTCGAGCTGGATCTCGGGGCTCCGCTGCGCCTGTCCCGTGTCCACGTCGACGAAGCCCGGGATGGCCGAGAGACGCTGGACCAAGGTGTCGGCGTAGCTCGTGAGGCGGTCGAGATCCGATCCGCGCAGGATGAGGTTGAACGGCGTCTGCCGGAATCCGCCGCCGGAGACCAGGCTGACCTGCTGGACGCTGGCGCGGAGATCGGGGAACGCGCGGAGGCGGCGGCGAGCTTCCTGCATGATGTCGAACTGGCTGCGCCTCCGCTGGGCGAGCGGACGGAGCCCGACGTAGATCGACACGTCGGTCACGTTGGACACGAAGCCCCCGCGGGCGCCGATGGTCGTGAAGACCCGCTCCACCTCGGGGATCGCGCGGAGCTCCCCCTCGAGACGCTGCGTGATCATGTCCGACTGCCCGAGCGAGGAGCCCGGCGGCGTCTCCACGATGACCTCGAATTCCGACATGTCGTCGGCCACGATGAAGTCGAGCTTGAGGCTACGGGAGAGATAGAGCGTCCCGGCGACCAGGAGCAGCGTGGCCACCACGGTGAGGAGCCGGTTCCGGAGACCCACGCGGAGAATCGCCTCGTAGCCCGCCTCCAGGCGGCGGTAGAGTCCCGACTGGCCGTGCCCCGCCGCGTGTCCCGTCCCGGCAGCCTCCCCGCGCCCCCTGAGGACGCGCGCCGCCAGCATCGGGACCAGCGTGAAGGCGACCAGGAGGGACACCAGGATGGCGAAGCTGACGGTGAGCCCGAAGCTCCGCCAGAACCGGCCGACCAGCCCCCCCATGAAGGCCACCGGAAAGAAGATGGCGGTGAGCGAGAGGGTCGTCGCCAGGACGGCGAGGGCGATTTCCCGGGCGCCGGTGACGGCCGCCTCCCGCGGCGAGCGCTGCTCCTCGTCGATGTGCCGGAAGATGTTCTCCAGCACGATGATGGCGTCGTCGATGACGATGCCGGTGGAGACCGACAGGCCGAGCATGGTGATGTTGTTCAGCGTGAAGCCGGCCATCCGCATGACGAAGAACGTCGCGATGATCGAGGTCGGGATGGACACCGCCGCGATCAGCGCCGGCCGCCAGTTCCGCCAGCCGAGGAAGAGCCAGACGATGAGGCTGGCGAAGAGGGCGCCCAGCATGAGGTGATGCTGGACCTCGCCGAGGGCGCGCTTGATGAAGCGGGACTGATCGCGCACGGCTTCGACGGAGATGTCGCCGGGCAGCGTCGCCCGGAGCTCGGCGAGCTTGGCCTTCACGCGGTCGACCACGGCGACGGTGTTGGTCCCCGACTGCTTGCGGACCAGCAGGGAGACGGCGTTGCGGCCGTCCAGCCGGGACAGCGACCGCGGCTCCTCCTCGGCGTCGAGCACCTGGCCGATGTCACGGATGCGGACCGGCCCCCGGGGGGTCTCGGCCACGACGAGCCCCTCGAAGTCGGCGACGCGCTCGATGCGGCCGAGGGTGCGCAGCCCCTCCTCCCGCTGCGGGCCGGTCAGGCGGCCCCCGGGGATCTCCACGTTCTGCTGCAGGAGGGCGGTGCGCACCTGCTGGACCGAGAGCCCGTAGGCGGTGAGCCGGTTGGGGTCGACGTCGATCTGGATCTCGCGCTTCCGGTCGCCGACCAGCGTGATGGCGCCGATGTCCTTCACCGCCTCCAGGCCCCGCTTGATGCGCTTGTCGGCGATCTCGGTGATCTCGCGCGCCGAGCGGCGGCCCGAGACGACCAGCGCCATGACGGGAGCGGCGTCGACGTCGAACTTCTCGATGACGGGCGATTCGGTGCCGGGGGGGAGCTGGGAGACGATGGCGGCGACCTTCTCGCGCACGTCGTTGGCGGCCTCGTCGATGTTCCGCTCCAGGATGAACGAGACGAAGACCTGGGACCGGCCCTCGAGCGTCGTGGAGCGGAGCTCGTCGATGCCGTTGATGGTGTTGACGGCGGCCTCGATGCGCTTGGTGATCTGGCTCTCGATCTCCTCGGGGCCGGCGCCCGGCAGCTGGGTGGTGATGGTGACGGTGGGGATGTCCACCTTGGGGAACAGATCGAGGCCGAGCTCCCGATAGGAGGCGAGCCCGAGCACCACCAGCGAGACGACCAGCATGGTGGCGAAGACGGGGCGCCGGACGCAGAGGTCGACGAGCGACACGGCGCTACCTGGTCGCCGCCGGAGGCGGCGAGGCCGGCCGGGGGGTCGGCGGCGCCACCGCGACCGGCGCGCCGTCGTAGAGCTGGGCGAGCGATGATGTGGCGACCGTCTCGCCGGGCTTGACGCCCTCGAGGATCTCGACCCGACCCGCCTCGCGGAGGCCGGCCTTGACCTGCCGCTCCTGGGCCTTCCCGTTGGCGACGACGAAAACCTTGGTGAGGCCGACGGCGTAGACCACCGCCTCGGCCGGGACGAAGGGCACCCGCGCCTCCTGTCGGGTCAGGACGCCGCCGCGGGCGAAGAAGCCCGGCCGCAGGAAGCCCGGCCCGTTGGGGACCCGCGCCTCGAGGGCCAGGGTGCGCGTCTGGACCTCCACGGCCGGCGAGATCCGCGTCACCCGGCCGGAGAACGTGCGGTCGGGGTAGGCCTCGACCTGGAGGCGGACGTCCTGGCCGATCCGGACCTCGGGGGCGAACCGCTCGGGAATCGTCCCCGTGTACTTGAGGGGATCGGTCGCCACCAGCGTGAAGATGGCGGTACTGTCCTTGACGAATTCTCCCACCGACGCGTGGCGGCGCGCGACGAACCCGCCCATCGGGGCGACGACCGTCGTGTCGCCGACCCGCTTCCGGCCGAGCTCGAGGGCCGCCTCCCGCTGCCGGACCTGCGCCTCCGCCGCCTTGACCGCTCCCAGGTCGGCCTGGAGCTGGGCCTCGGCGACCTGGACCTGGTCGGTGTGCTGATTGAGGGCCGTCTCGGCCGACTGGAGCTGGGCCTGGGCCATGGCGTACTGGGCCTGGGCCTGGTCGACGTCGCGGGCGGCGATGAGCTGCTTGGCGGCGAGCTCACGGTTGCGGTCGAGCTCGAGCCGCTTCCACTGGGCGTCGGCTCGGGCGCGATCGACGTCGGCCACCAGGGCCCGGCGACTCTCCCGGGTGCGCTGGAGGTTGGCGCGGGAGGCCTCCGCGGTGGCCCGGGCCCGGGCGAGATTTTCGCGGCCTGCCAGGAGGTCGGCCTGGAGCTGGTCGAGGCCGAGGTCAGCCTCGCGGCGGTCCAGCTCGGCCAGGAGCTGCCCGGCCGAAACCCGATCGCCGAGGTCCGCGTAGAGCCGCAGGAGCGTCCCCGTCGCCTGGGACTTGGCGACGACCTCCTCCCACGCCAGGAGGCTCCCGACCGTCTCCACGCTCCGCTGGACGGCGCGGCCCTCGGCCACGGCCGTCGTGATGCGGATAACCGGCCGCTCGGCTCCGCCCCCGGTCGGCTCGCGGCGCTCGGACGTCGCCTGGCTCGACTGTCCGCAGGCGCCGAGGGCCAGCAGGACGAGCAGCAGAGGCGTGAGGAACCGCGTCCCCATGCCTCAGGCCTCCAGCGTGGCGGCGGAGACGAGCGCGTCGAGCCCGGCGATCACCTTGCGGCGCTCGTCCGCCGACAGGCGGCCGAGAAGGGCCGACACCCCTTGCAGCTGGAATCCCTCCAGCTCGCGGGCGAGCGCGTCCCCCTCGCGGGTCAGACGGAGGCGTGTGGCGCGACGGTCCTGGGGGTCCTCCTGCCGGACGAGGAACCGCTTCTCGGCGAGGCGATCGACCACCTGGCTCATCGCCGGCAGCGTCACGCCGTAGGCTCGGGCGACCGTGCTCACGAAGGGACCGGGGTGGCGGTGGATGTGGAGGAGCACCTGGGCCTGGGCGTAGGTGAGCTCCAGCTCCAGCGCGCGCTTCCAGAGGATCGGGCGGAAGGCGGACGAGGCCATCGCGTGGAGGAGCTCGAGCAGTCGTCGCGCGTCGTCGTGGAGCGAGGGGGCGGTCAGGGGCCGGCTCATGGCGAACAGCGTCAATAGTTAACCCTCTTAACCATTCTGTCAAGGCAGGCGGGAACCGGTAGTAAAATGAGCCCGCGAGCCGCCCCCACGGGCGGCCACCAGGAGGGCTTTCCCAGAGAGGATTGACCGATGTCGCCACGCACGCCGATGACGCGCGAGGGCTTTGCCCGCCTCCAGCAGGAGCTCGACCAGCTGAGGCGCGAGGCGCGCCCGCAGATCATCAAGGCCATCGCCGAAGCCCGGGCGCACGGGGACCTGTCCGAAAATGCCGAGTACCACGCCGCCAAGGAGCGCCAGGGGTTCATCGAGGGGCGGATCCGAGAGCTGGAGGTCAAGGTCGGCGGCGCCGAGGTCATCGAGCCGCCGCGGAGCGGGGACCGGATCACGTTCGGCTCGACGGTGCGGCTCCGCGGGCCGGACGGGAAGGAGGTCCAATACCAGATCGTGGGCTCGGACGAGGCCGACCCGGCCACTGGCCGGATCTCGATCCTCTCGCCGCTCGCCCGGACCCTGATCGGCAAGGAAATCGGCGGCGAGGTCAAGGTCCAGGCCCCCGGCGGGGCCAAGACCTACGAGGTGCTGGCCGCCAACTTTCCCTGGGAGTCTTGACCGCCCCCGGGTCGCGCCCCTGTCGGGTCGGCGGTCAGAGACTGTCTCCGCCGGCGACATCCCCGGTGTTTCGGGTTCGAAACACCGGGCCGTAGGCTATCGAAAACACGGGCGGCGGGCCAACTGGCCCGACTCGTGCTCGCCTCCTCCCCCATGAGGTGGCGTTCTCCCGGCCGCTCCGGGCGCGCGAGGGATGGGGCACACGCGTGTCGAGGCGGCTGGATCGTGGTGGCGACCTTCCTCCTCAGCGGGTGCGCCTTCGTCGCGGGGGTGCCGGACGAGAGCGCCTCGCGCGGGGACCCCGGGACGCCGCCCGCCGCACCGCCCCCGGCCGCCTCCGTCGTGTCTCCTCGGGCCCGCCCGCGCGTGGACCTTGCTTCGTATTACGCGAAGTGGCACCACGGTCGCCCCACCGCGAGCGGGGAGGCCTTCGACATGGACGCCCTCACGGCCGCCCACCGGTCGCTGCCGCTCGGCGCCTGCCTCGAGGTGGTGCACCTCGGCAACGGCCGCCGGGTGTTCGTTCGCGTGAATGACCGCGGCCCCTACGTCCCCGGGCGCGCGATCGACGTCTCGTATCGCGCGGCGCAGGAGCTCGGGATGCTGGACGACGGGGTGGCGCGGGTGCGGATCAAGGAGACGAGATCCGGGGCGTGTGAAGGCCCCCTGGGGGAAGAGCCGAGTTAGGTGTGTGTCCGAGTAATCCGGCGCCGACCACCGAGCGCGTGGTGCATCGAGGAGTGCTCCGAGCGGCGGCTTCGCCGCCGCCACGAAGGGGGGGCATCGGGGGGTCTTCCGAGACCCCCCGAAATGACTTAGGTCCGAAGCGCGTCGCGGAGCTCGCGCGCGAGCGTCTCCACCGTGCCCCGGGTGCCGCCCGCGAGCTTCTGCCGCCATTCCCCTTCGGTCTCGAAACGGCGGTCGCCGAGCCGCTCGGTCCACGGGCGCAGGGCCTCCCGGATGCCCCGGAGGTCATAGGGATCCCCCTTGAGCTCGCGGGTGCGCACCATCACGTCGGGGGCCACCCGGACGAAGGCCCGCAGAGCGGTCCCGGTCTTGATCGAGTACTTCCGCCCCGCCCAGGCGTGCGGGAACGTCTGCGCGATGGCCTTGATGTAGTTCAGGAAGAAACGTCGGCCCGAGTCCCGGAGCTCCTTGGCCCGGCCGCGCCCGCCCATCTTCTCGACCGTCTCGATCAGGTCGACGATCTCCTCGGCCAGGGGGGCCTGGGCGACTCGGCCGCGGCCGATCCCGAGCATCTTGATCTCGCCCTGGAGCGGTGAGGTGTCATCTTCGTTGAGCGTCCGGATGATGTCGTGGGCCAGCGCCTGGTTCTCGTCGGGGTAGAGCTTGCGCCCGGCCAGGCTCACCAGGTGGGAGGGGTTGAGGCGCGTGTGCTTGGCGTTGATCGTGACGAAGAGCTCCACGATCTGCTGGGCATCGAGGGTGTCGAAGAGCACCGCCGGCACGTCCAGGCCCGTCAGGTCGCCTTCGGTGGCGAGGGCGTGCAGCGCGAGCAGCCGATGCTGGCCGTCGAGCACGCGCAGCACGCCGGGCTCCTCGGGGATCTCGAGCACGCCGAGGTTGCCGTGGTGGGCGACCGGCCGGAAGGTCAGCCGCTTGTCCGAGGTGATGATGACGGCGCCGGCGATCGACGGGAGCTTGCCGGCCTCCCGGCAGTCGCGGAAGTAGGCGACCAGCTCTTCGATCTTCCGTCGGATGACGGGGCGCTGGTAGGCCTCCGAGCTTTCCCCGATCCGGCTCTCCAGCACGTCCCAGTTCACCCGGGTCCGCGCCGCCCGCTTCGCCTTCGTGGGCTCGGGGATCCCCCCATAGCCCAGCACCTCGAATTTCACCAGCCGATCGATCTCCCGGGCCGGGAATGACGCCTGATAGAACTCGACCCCGTACTGCTTGATTCGGTGGGCGCCGACGCTGATCATGGCCTCGCGCTCACAATAGCCGAGGCCCGCCGAGGTGTCAACGGGCGGACGGGCAGGGCCTCGCGGGCGCCGCCGAAAGGGGGCACGATGGCGCGAGTCCGGATCACGTACTGGCAGGAAATCCCGGTCCTGGTCACAGCCCGCGATGCTGCGGACGAGGTCACCATCCCGCTGAGCTCGCGCTTCCAGGATCTCGTCGATGCGGTGGCGATGCTCCTCGGGCTCTCGGACGCGGAGGACTATCTGGCCCGGTGGCAGCCAGGCCCCGAGGAGGAACGCCCCGGGGGCGCCGACGCCGCGGCCCGTGCGGTGGCCGGCGAGCTCGAGGAGCAGTTCGCGGAGATCCGCGCGCGGAGCTTTCAGCCCGGCAGCGTGACGGAGTAGCCCGGGAGCTCAAGCGCGCGTCGCTTCGAGCCGCCCTTCGAGCGGCGGCTGCGCCGCCGCAACCGAGGGGGGGCCTCGGGGGGGTCTTCCGAGACCCCCCCGAAGAACTAGAACTTGAACTCGATGAGCGCGTTGGCCTCGTGCCCGCCGAACCCGCTGCCCCGCGGCGCGTCGAACCCGTAGCCGTACCCCAGAATCAGCGTGATCCAGTCTCTCAGCGCGATCGTGAGGTCGGCCCCGACGCCGCGGAGCCCGTGCCGCGGCAGCTCGTGGCGGTCCAGGTACTCGACGCGCGCGTAATCCGCGTTGAGCCGGAGCCGGTAGCGCTCGGTGCCCGGCCAGAAGGGGAAGTGGTACGAGAAGTTCATGAGCCAGAAGCGCTTGGCGAAGACTTCGTCGAGATAGTAGCCGTGGAGGAGGAGCGGGAACTCGCTTCGGAACGGCAGAGCGCTCCCCAGCCGGAAGCTCGAGAGCGCGTCGGTGTCAGGGGCCGTGCCCACGGTCGCAAAGAGCCGCGCGGTGTGATTCCCGAAGAGCGAGACGATGCCGCCCGCCCGGGCCCAGGTCTTCTGCGTGAGATGCTTCGGTTCCCGGAGCGCGCCGGGAAGGCCGTAGGGCTCGGTGGATTCCCGGAAGCTCGGCTCGTACCAGAGAGACAGCTCGACCGCCACGTCGGGAAGGAGCTCGGGAGGCACGCCCCCCAGCCGGAGGCCCACTCGCGCCGACTGGATCAGCGTGTCCGCCGGGAGGCGGAACTCACGGGCGGTGTCCGGGCCCCGCTGATAGACGTTGTACTGGGGTCGCAGCCGGAGCTGCCCTTCGATCGGAAGCACGTCGGCGATCTTGAAGCGCCGGTAGTAGCTGGCGATGACCTCGGCGCCGTGGCCCCAGAACGACTCCTCCCCCAGGTGGCGGCCATCGCGGAACTCGTCGAAGTTGTACGCGAAGAGCCCGCCCCCGCCCCCGATGCCCAGGGCGTGTCCAGGCGCCGGCCAGCCGTCCCGCACCAGCTCCGCGTTGAGGTACACGGGCGCCACGACCACGCGGAGGTACAGGTCCTCCTCCTCCAGGAAGTGGGGCCGGTTCCAGAGGAAGAAGATGTAGCCGGAGATCGGACCGTTCCCGCGGAGCGGCCCCTCGACGCCGAGCTCGAGGTTGGCGCGCCGCTCGGTGTCGATCTGGGCCTCGCCGACGCCCCGCCCGCCGACCACCGCCACGGCGAGCAGGAGAAGGCTCGTGGAGACCGGCCCGAGGCATGGGCGGCCGGGCATCAGGCGCCGGTCGTCGGAGGAGCGTGTGTCGACGGAGCTCGAGCTAGAATCGGCGTCGGCCCCGGAGCGCCTTCTTCCGCAAGCGGAGCGCCTGAGGGGTCACCTCGACCAGTTCGTCGGCGCGAATCCACTCGAGGCACTGCTCGAGGCTCATCACCCGCGGAGGGGTGAGCCGGATCGCCTCGTCCGCCGTCGAGGCGCGCATGTTCGTGAGCTTCTTCTCCTTGGTGACGTTGACGTCGAGGTCGTTGTCGCGGGCGTGCTCGCCCACGACCTGGCCCTCGTAGACGGGGTCGCCCGGGCGAATGAAGAACTCGCCGCGGGGCTGGAGGTGGTCGATCGCATAGCCGGTGGCGCGGCCGTCCCGGTCGCCGACCAGGGCGCCGTTGGCCCGGCGGGGCACCTCCCCTTGCCAGGGTGCCCAGCCGTCGAAGAGATGGTTGAGGAGGCCGGTGCCCCGCGTGTCGGTGAGAAACTCCCCGCGATACCCGATGAGCCCGCGGGCCGGGAGGCGGTACTCGAGCCGCACGCGCCCCGTGCCGTGGTTGACCATCTTGACCATCTGGCCCTTCCGGGCACCCACCTTCTGGGTCACGATGCCGATGAACTCCTCGGGGCAATCGATGACCAGATGCTCCATCGGCTCAAGGCGCTCGCCGTCGACCTCCCGCGTGATGACCTCGGGCTGCCCGGCTTCCAGCTCGTATCCCTCGCGCCGCATCATCTCGATGAGGATGGCGAGCTGGAGCTCGCCTCGGCCGGAGACGCGCAGGGTGTCGGGAGAGTCGGTCTCTTCGACCCGGATCGCGACGTTGCCCCGTGCCTCCTTGAAGAGGCGCTCCCGCAGGTGGCGCGAGGTCACGTACTTCCCCTCGCGCCCGGCGAAGGGCGAGACGTTGGCCGAGAAGAGCATGGCGACCGTCGGCTCGTCGACCCGGATCGGCGGGAGCGCCACCGGGCGCTCGGGATCGGCCAGGGTCTCCCCGATGTCCATCGCCTCGATTCCGGCGACCAGGACCAGCTCCCCGGGCCCGGCCTCGGCCACCTCGACGCGGCGGAGGCCTTCGTAGGTGTAGACGCCGGTGACCTTGGCCGGCTCCGCGGCTCCGGAGCGACGCAGGACGACCACCCGATCGTGGGGCCGGAGCGTGCCGTTCACGATGCGACCGATGACGAGCCGCCCGACGTAGTCATCCCAGTCGAGGCTGGCCGCCCGCAGCTGGAGTCCCATGTCGGGATCGAAGGTCGGCGGGGGAATCGTCGCCAGGAGCGTCTCGAAGAGCGGCCCGAGGCTCTGGCCGGGCTCGTCGAGGCGGCGCGTCGCCGTGCCCCGCCGGGCGTCGGTGTAGAGGACCGGGAACTCGAGCTGGGTGAGGTCGGCGTCCAGGTCGATGAACAGGTCGTAGACCTCGTCCAGGACCTCCGCCGGGCGGGCGTCGGCCCGGTCGATCTTGTTGAGCACGACGATCGGCGGCAGCCCCGCCTCCAGGGCCTTCTTCAAGACGAAGCGCGTCTGGGGGAGGGGCCCCTCGGCGGCGTCCACCAGGAGGAGCACGCCGTCCACCAGGGTCAGAGTCCGTTCGACCTCCCCGCCGAAGTCGGCGTGCCCCGGGGTGTCCACCACGTTGAGCTTCACGCCGCGGTAGGTGATCGCGGTCTGCTTGGCCATGATCGTGATCCCCTTCTCGCGCTCGAGGTCGATCGAGTCCAGCACGCGCTCGGGGACCGACTCGTTGGCCCGGAAGATGCCGCCCTGCCACAGCATGGCGTCGACCAGGGTCGTCTTGCCGTGATCGACGTGGGCGATGATCGCCAGGTTGCGGATGTCGAGGCGCTGGGTCACGGCTTCGAGTGTAGCAGATGATAGAATGGGCGCCACCACAAAGGAGGATCCGAATGCATGCGTGGCGGTGGGTCGTGCTGTTGGCGTTCGCGGCGGCGCTCCCGGCTGAATGGGCGGGCGCGCAAGGGAAGCCCATGCATCCGACCGCGGTGATCGCGATGGAGAAGGGCGGGGAAATCCGGATCGAGCTCTTTCCCGAGGACGCCCCCAAGACGGTCGAGAGCTTCGTCACCCTGACCAAGAAGGGCTTCTACAACGGGCTGGCGTTCCACCGGGTCGTGCCCGGGTTCGTCGCCCAGGGCGGGGATCCCAAGGGCGACGGGACGGGCGGTCCCGGGTACACGCTCAAGGCCGAGTTCAACAAGCGGAAGCACGTGCGCGGCACGGTCGCCATGGCCCGGAGCCAGCACCCCGACTCGGCGGGGAGCCAGTTCTACATCTGCTTCGCACCGGCGCCCCACCTCGACAACAACTACACGGTCTTCGGCCAGGTGGTGAAGGGGATGGAGGTCGTCGACAAGATCCAGGTCGGCGACAAGATGAAGACCGTCCGCATCGAAGAGCCGGCCAAGCAGTGACGGTCGACTGACTCCCGGCACCTGCGTTCAGGAGCCATCGCTCCCGTCCTGAGAAGCGGTGTGCCCGGCATGACCGGCCGGGAAGGCCGGCCGCTCCCCGGCCTCCTGCCGCCGGCGCCTGCATCCTGATTGAGCATTGAGCATTCTTATGCTAATTTAGTGCAGAATCTTGAGCCTATGACCCATCGACTGCTCACGGTCCAGGAGGCGGCGCGCCACCTCCGGCTGAACCCCCGATCGGTGTATCTCCTTGCCCAGCGCGGCGGGATTCCGGCGACGCGCGTCACCGGCAAGTGGCTCTTTCCCGAGCACCTCCTCGACGAGTGGCTCGAATCGAGCGCGCGCCAGGGAGCGCCGCGGACTCCGCCGGGGGCGCGGCCGAGCCCGCCCGCGGGAAGCCTGTTCGTGGCGGGGAGCGACGACCCCGCCCTCGAGCTGCTCCTCGACGCCCTGCCGGGACAGTCCGGCAGCCCGCTGCTCTTCACGGCGACCGTGGGGAGCACGCGGGGGCTCCAGGCGGTCGGTGAGGGCCGGGCCGATCTCGCCTGGTCGCACCTCGTCGACCCGGACTCGGGGGAATACAACCTTCCCCACGTCCCCCGCTACCTCGCCGGCCGGCCGGTGGTCCTCGTGAACCTCTTCCACCGGGATCTGGGGCTCGTCGTCTGGACGGGGAACCCGCGGAAGCTCACCGGCATGGCGGACCTCGGGCGGCGCGGCCTCAAGTTCGTGAACCGCCAGCCGGGGTCGGGCACGCGGCACTTCATCGACGCGGGGCTCGGTCGGGAGGGCGTGGCCCCGGCCAAGCTGGCGGGCTACCGCGACGAGGTCACGACCCACTGGGGCGTCGGGCTCCGCGTCCTGCGGGGCGAGGCCGATGTCGGTGTCGCCACGCGCTCGGTCGCGCACGCGCTGAGTCTCGGCTTCGTCCCCCTCACGCGCGAGCGCTTCGACATGGTCATCCCCAAGGACACGTTCTTCCGGCCCGCCGTGCAGACGCTCCTCGAGGCCGTCCGCTCGGAGCGCTTCCGCCGCCGGCTCGAGGCCCTCGGCGGCTACGAGGCGAGCGAGGCGGGGCGGGTCCTCGCGGAGGTGCCGTGAGGCGATCCGTCCCGGGAGCGTTGGGTGTCGGGCTGGTCGCGGGCCTCATGGTGGGCGCCGCCGCCAGCGCGTCGTCGGAGGTCGTGATCCTCTCGACGACGACCAGCACGCAGGACTCCGGACTCCTGGACGTCCTGGTCCCGCTGTTCGAGCGGAAGACCGGGTACCCGGTGAAGACGATCGCGGTGGGCACCGGGCAAGCTCTGGTGCTGGCGGCCCGGGGCGAGGCCGACGTCACCCTCGTCCATGCCCCTGCGCTCGAGCGGAAGTACCTCGGGGAGGGCAAGGTCGTGAACCGGCGCCTGGTCATGCTGAACGACTTCGTGATCGTCGGCCCTCCCGAGGATCCGGCTCGCCTCCGCCAGAGCACGAGCGCGGTGGACGGCGTCCGGCGTATCGCGGCCACGCGGGCCCCCTTCGTCTCCCGCGGGGACCAGTCCGGCACCCATCAGCTCGAGCTCGGGCTCTGGCGGGAGGCCGGGCTCGTCCCGGGCGGTGCCTGGTACGTCGAGTCGGGACAAGGCATGGGGGCGACCCTCGTCCTCGCCAACGACCGGCGGGCCTACACGCTCACCGACCGAGCCACCTGGCTCGCCTTCCAGCGTCGGGTGAGCCTCCCGGTCCTCCTGGAGGGCGACCTCCGGCTGCGGAACCTCTATTCGGTGCTGGAGGCGAACCCCGCCAACGGGCCGCGCGTGAACGCGGCCGGCGGCCGGGCGTTCGCCGATTTCCTGGTATCCCCCGAGGCGCAGGCGCTGATCCGCGTGTTCGGCGTGGAGCGGTACGGCCGGCCCCTGTTCGTCCCGCTCGCCGGGAAGACGGAGGCGGAGGTGGGCGGGTGAGGCGGCGATGGAGCTGATCCGGGACGGATTCTCCCGGGCCGTCTGGCTCGTCCTGAGCGGCGACCCCGAGGTGCTCGGGGTCACCTGGCTCTCGCTCCGGATCTCGGGGACGGCGACGCTCCTCTCCCTCGTCGTCGGCCTGCCCGTCGGGACGGCGCTGGCCCTCGCCCGCTTCCCCGGCCGCGCCCTGCTGATCTCCCTGATCAACACCGGCATGGGGCTCCCGCCGGTGGTGGTGGGGCTGTTCCTCTCGATGCTGCTCTGGCGAAGCGGTCCCCTCGGCGTCCTCGAGCTCCTCTACACGCCGACGGCGATCGTCCTGGCCCAGTTCGTCATCGCCGCTCCCGTGGTGACCGGGCTCACCCTGGCCGCCGTGCAGCAGATTCCCGCCGGGTTCCGGCTCCAGATGCTCGCGCTCGGCGCCTCGCGCGCGCAGCTCCTGTGGGTGCTGATCCGCGAGGCCCGCTTGCCGATGCTCGCCGCGCTGATGGCGGGATTCGGGGCCGTCATCTCGGAGGTCGGCGCCTCGATGATGGTGGGCGGGAACATTCGGAGGCAGACGCGCGTGCTGACGACGGCGACCGTGCTGGAGACCGGCAAGGGCAACTTCGACGTCGCCATCGCGCTGTCGGTCATCCTGCTCGGGCTGACGTTCCTCGTGAACTGGGCCTTGACCTACATCCAGCAGCGGAGGCGCGCATGAGGGCCCGGGCCGATGCGCGTCGCCCCGCGGCGTCCTCGGTCGTCGGCGGGCGTCAACGTATGCGGTATACGCCTCGGCCCGCCTCCTCCCTGCGTCCTAGCGGTGCTCGCGCCTCGGCCCGGGCCGATCGCCGGGCGCCGGACTGCCGCTTCGCGAAGGCGCTCGGGGCTCGGCCCGGGCCCCCGGCCGGTCACGGTCGCCCTGCGTGTCCGCGGAGGCGCGCATGAGGCGGCGCACGGCCCTGGCGCTGCTGGCGGGCCTCGTCGTCGCCGCCGGCGCGCACGGGCAGTCACCGAAGCTCACCGTGTTCGCCGCGGCCGATCTCGCGTTCGCGTTCCGCGAGCTCGTGCCCCGGTTCGAGAAGGCGCTGGGTGTGACCGTGACGCTGGTGCTCGGCTCGACCGGGAATCTCGCCGCCCAGATCGAGCACGGGGCACCGGCCGACGTCTTTTTCGCGGCGGACGAGCAATTCGTAGACCGCCTGGTGCGACAGGGCGTGCTCATCGCCGAGACCCGGGCACTCTACGGCCAGGGCCGGCTCGTCCTGGCCACGGCCAAGCGCGCGGGCCCGAAGCTCGGCGACCTCAGGGGACTCCGGGAGCCGCGGGTGCGCCACGTCGCGATCGCGAACCCCGAGCACGCGCCCTACGGCCGCCGGGCCGAGGAGGTCCTGCGGCGGCTGGGGCTCTGGGACGCGCTCAGGCCAAAGCTGGTCTACGGCGAGAACATCCGCCAGACCCTCCAGTTCGTCCAGAGCGGAGCGGCCGAAGCGGGGATCGTCGCGCTGGCGGTCGCGAATGTCCCCGAGGTCGAGTGGGTGCCGATCGACCCGAGCCTTCACGCCCCGCTCGACCAGGCGGTCGCGGTGGTCCGGCGTAGCGCGCGCCCCGAGCTCGGGGTGGCCTTCGTCCAGTTCGTGAACGGACCGGAGGGCCGGGACGTCATGAAGCGGTACGGCTTCCTCCTGTCCGGGGAGTTCTGAGAGGCCGTGAGCCAATGACCTTCACGCGCGAGCGCCTGAGTCATGCGGTGGGGGGGTCTGGGGGCGGAGCGACGCCGCTCCCCCCCGGGCTCAATTGAGCCTCCATGGACCTCTTTCCGATCTGGCTCTCCCTCGGGGTCGCGACGCTGGCGACGCTGCTGACGCTGACGCTCGGGGTGCCGCTCGCCTGGCTGCTCGCCCGCACGCGCTTCCGCGGTCGGGAAGTACTGGAAGGGTTGGTCGTGCTGCCACTGGTTCTGCCGCCCACGGTGCTGGGCTACTATCTCCTGGTCCTGATCGGGACGCGGGGCCCGGTCGGCCGCCTCCTCGGCAGCGTCGGTATCGATCTGGCCTTCACCTGGCGGGC
Organism: Candidatus Methylomirabilota bacterium; assembly: GCA_036005065.1. Lineage (NCBI taxonomy): Bacteria > Methylomirabilota (SeqCode) > Candidatus Methylomirabilota bacterium. The sequence continues at coordinate 16,794 of DASYQW010000362.1, forward strand.
CGCGGTCCTGGCCGCCGGCGTGGGCTCGATCGCCCTGCTCGTCAAGTCGGCGCAGGCCGGCTTCGAGACCGTGGATCGCCGGCTCGAGGACGCCGCCCGGACCCTGGGCCGGTCGGAGTGGAGCATCTTCTGGTCGGTCACGCTCCCGCTGGCCGCCCGGTCGATCCTGGCCGGCACCATCCTGGCGTTCTGCCGGGCCCTGGGTGACTTCGGGATCACGCTCATGGTCGCCGGCAGCATCCCGGGCCGCACCCAGACGCTCCCGCTCGCGATCTACGACCGCGTCCAGGCCTTCCGCATGGACGAGGCGAACCTGCTCTCGGCCGTCGCGGTCGGGATCATGCTGCTCCTGCTGCTCGGCGTCGGCCGGCTGGCCCGACTGCGCTATTGACGGCGCCCGTGATCTCGCTGGCCCTGACCAAGCGGCTGCCGGACTTCACCCTCGACGTGGGGTGGGAGGCGGAGGAGTCCGTCGTCGCGCTCTTCGGGCCGTCCGGCGCCGGGAAGACGCTGACCCTCCATTGCCTGGCCGGCCTGGCCCGACCCGACCGCGGCCGCATCGCGGTCGGCGGGCGGCTCTACTTCGACAGCGAGCGGGGCGTCGACCTCCCGCCCCGCGCCCGGCGGCTGGGCTATGTCTTCCAGGGATACGCGCTGTTCCCGCACCTCACGGTGGCCGAGAACGTCGCCTTCGGGCTTCGCGACCGGCCGCGCGAGGCGCGGCGCCGGCGCAGCGCGGACGTGCTCGATCGGCTCGGGCTGGCCGAGGTCGCCGGCCACTATCCGCGGGAGCTCTCGGGGGGCCAGCAGCAGCGAGTCGCCCTCGGGCGCGCGCTCGCGCCCGATCCGGAGGTGCTCCTGCTCGACGAACCGCTCTCCGCCCTCGACGCGCCGCTCCGGCGACAGCTCCGGGAGGAACTCGGCCGGCTGATCCGTGAATGGGGGAAGACGGTCGTGCTGGTGACCCACGACCTGGCCGAGGCCTACCAGCTCGGCGAACGCCTCGTCGTCTACGAGGCGGGCCGCGTCGTGCAGGCGGCTCCCAAGGGCGAGCTCCTCTTGCGGCCGGCCTCGGAGACGGTGGCCCGGCTCATCGGGATGCGGAACATCGTGCGGGGCCACGTCATCAAGGCGAACGCCGACCGGATCGAGATCACCTGGCGCGGTCACACGGTGGAGGCGGTGAACTCGCCGGGGCGCCCGTATCTGGTGCCGCCGGGAACCCCGGTGGCCTTCTTCGTCCGGCCCGAGTACATCCGACTGATCCGCAAGGACCGGGCGGGCCCGGATCCCGCCCACCGGATGAACCTCCTCCGGGGCACCGTCGTCGCCGAGGTCGACCAGGGAACGGCGTGGACCCTCCTCTTCCGCCTGGACGCGCCGGGCGAGCCGAGCCAGGCCGGCTACGACCTCGAGATCGAGATCCCGAAGCTCGTCTACGAGATCCTGGACGTCGCCCATGACCGCCGCTGGGAGGTATCGATGCACCGGGGCGCGCTTCAGGTCCTGCCCGCGGGATGATCTCGACCGCGGCCGACGCCGGCCTCGCGGTCCTGGCGTTGCGCGACGTCCGGGTCGGGTACGGCGATCGGACGGTCCTCGAGGTGCCCGCCCTGGACGTTCCCGAGGGCGAGGTGCTGGCCGTCATCGGACCGAACGGGGCCGGCAAGTCGACCCTGCTCCGGATGCTGGCGCTCCTCGAGCCGCCGGCGCGCGGCACCGTGGCGTTCCGTGGCGCGCCCGTGCGCACGGCCGCCGAGCGGCTGGCGTGTCGCCGGCGCATGACGTCGGTCTTCCGGGACCCCCTCCTCTGCGACACCACCGTGGCCGCGAACGCGCGCCTGCCCCTCGCCTTCCGTGGGGTCGGTCGGGTGGAGGCCGTCCGGCGCGTCCAGCCCTGGCTCGAGCGACTCGGCATCGCCCACCTCGCGGACCGGGCGGCTCGCACGCTGTCGGGCGGTGAGGCCCAGCGCACGAGCCTGGCCCGGGCCTTCGCCGCCGAACCCGAGGTCCTGTTCCTGGACGAGCCGTTCGCGGCCCTCGACCCGCCGACGCGCGACACGCTCCTCGACGACCTCGCGCGGCTCCTCGCCGAGTCACGGACGACGGCCCTCTTCGTGACCCACGACCGGGCCGAGGCGCTGCGGCTCGGCGACCGCGTCGCCGTCCTGATGAATGGCCGGCTCGCCCAGGTGGGGCGCCCGGAGGACGTGTTCGGTGCGCCGGCCGACGAGGCGGTGGCCCGGCTGGTCGGCGTGGAGAATCTCCTGCCGGGGCGTGTCGTGGCGACGCGGGACGGGCTCGTCGAGGTGGCGGTCGCGCGCCACACGATCGCCGTCGCCGGGCAGGCGCGAGCCGGAGAGCAGGCGCTGGTGGGAGTGCGCCCCGAGGACATCGTTCTCGAGCGCGGTGGACCCCGCGCGCCCACCAGCGCCCGGAACCGCCTCCCGGCGACCGTGGCCGCGGTCACGTCGCTCGGCCCCCTCTACCGCGTCACCCTCGACTGCGGGCTGCGGCTCACTGCGGTCGTCACGCGGCCGTCGGTCGAGGCCCTCGGGCTCGCTCCCGGGGTCGCCGTCACGGCGAGCTTCAAGGCGACCGCCGCCCACCTGATCCGGTCAGAGCGTCCCAACTGAGAGTTCCACGCCGGCCACCGCATTTTATTGACATCGCCTCCGCATCCTCCTAGAATCCCCGCCAATCCGCGCGGGATCGGGAGGGCGACCAGGCTCCGGGAGCGGCCCCCGCCCCGTTGACCGACACCGGGTCATCGCGACGATTGATGCGGGCCGGGAGACTCCACGCGTTCGGGCTCGTGCTGATGGGTGCCGTCTCGGCGGCGGCGCTCGAGCCGCCGAGGCCGATCGTCGCCGCCGAGCTCCTCGCCAGGGCCGCCGGGGAGGGCTCCGTCCGGGTGATCGTCGAGTTGCGGGTCGCGGCCATGCCGGCCGATGCGCGCCAGCGGGCGATCGAGATGGCGCAGCAGGCGGTCCTCGGGGAGATCTCCCACACCCCGCACCGCGTCCTCCGCGTGTACCAGACCGTCCCCCTGCTGGCGCTCGACGTGTCGGCGGACGCCCTCCGAGTCCTGGCGTCCTCGGCGCACGTGGCAGCGGTCCAGGAGGATACCCTCGCGGCCCCGCAATGACGGCCACCGGGCGGGGCGATCCGCTCCCCCGTGGGGTCGCCGATGAAGCGCGCGATGATCCCGCGTAGCTCGGTGGTCGCGCTCGCCGCGGCGGTGATCCTGGCGGTCGCGAGCGGCGTCGCGAGCGCGACGCCCGCCGAGGTCGTGTCTCAGGAGCTCGTCCAGAAAGCCTGGGCGCAGGGCACGGTCCCCGTCATCGTGCATCTCGACGTCGCGGTCGTCCCCGAGGGCGTCCTGGCGGACGACGCGGCCGTCACCGTCCAGCGGTCCGCCATCGCCTCGACCCGGAATTTCATCCTCTCGGCGTTGACGGGTCTGTGGCACCGGGTGCGGCACGAGTACGAAACGGTCCCCCTTCTGGCGCTCGAGGTCGGCCCGGATGCCCTGAGCCTGCTGCAGGCCCTGCGGGGTCCGGTGGCGCGCGTCGAGGAGGATACGCTCGCTCACGCGACTCTGGCCGAGAGCGGGCCGCTGGTCGAGGACGATCAGGCCTGGGCCGCCGGGTTCGACGGAACCGGCACGGTCGTGGCGGTGCTCGACACGGGCGTGGACAGGAGTCACTCCTTCCTGTCCGGCAAGGTGGTCGAGGAGGCGTGCTACTCGGCGAGCAGTCACTGCCCCGACGGATCGACGTCCCAGACCGGGAGCGGCGCAGGGGTCCCGTGTACTTACGCGACGCGAAGCTGCCGGCACGGGACCCACGTCGCCGGAATCGCGGCCGGCGCCGGGTCGAACTTCTCCGGCGTCGGCCGGGGCGCCCGGATCATGGCGATCCAGGTGTTCTCGCGGTTTACCGGCGGGGCCTGCGCCGGCGCCGGGGAGGACCCGTGCGCCATGAGCTTCACCTCCGATCAGATCGCCGGGCTCGAGCGGGTGTTCACGCTGCGTGGCACGTATCGGGTTGCCGCCGTGAACATGAGCCTCGGGGGCGGCCAGTTCTCCTCGACCTGTGACAGCGATGCCCGAAAGGCCGCCATCGACAACCTGCGATCGGTCGGGGTCGCCACGGTCATCGCATCCGGAAACAACAGCTTCACGGGGTCGGTCTCGGCTCCCGCCTGCGTCTCGACGGCGGTGAGCGTCGGGTCGACGGACGACGGCTCGCTGGGCACGCTCGCGGACACGGTCTCCAGCTTCTCGAACAGCGCGTCCTTCCTGTCGCTGCTCGCTCCCGGTCGGTGGACCACCTCCTCGGTCCCGGGCGGTGGCTTCGCGAACTTCGCCGGCACGTCGATGGCCACGGCCCACGTCTCCGGGGCCTGGGCGGTCCTGAAGCAGGCCAAGCCCGGCGCCTCGGTGAGCGACATCCTGAGCGCGCTCCAGAGCACGGGACTGGCGGTGCGGGATCCGAGAAACGGGCTCACCAAGCCCCGGATCCGGGTCTTCCACGCGCTCGGGAGCGGGCCGGCCGGCCCCCCCAACGACAACGTCGCCAACGCGACCG
>DASYQW010000363.1 GCA_036005065.1 Candidatus Methylomirabilota bacterium
GTCGACCGCGTCCAGGACACGGCTCCCGACGAGGACCTGGCCCGGCTTGGCTTCGCCGCAGAGCCGGAAGGCGAGGTTGGTCACGGTCCCGATCGCCCCGTAGTCCCAGCGGCCCTCGAAGCCGATGGCGCCGATGGTCGCATACCCCTGAGCGACACCGACCCCGATGTGGAGATCATATCCCCGCTTGCGCCACTTGGCGGCGAGCTCCGTCACCTGGTCGCGCATGGCCAGGGCCATGCGGACCGCCCGCTCGGCGTGGTCGGGCACGGGAACGGGGTCGTTGAAGAACACCATCATGCCGTCGCCGGCGAAACGCTCGAGAGTGCCGCCGTGGGCCAGCACCTGGGTGCCCATCGCGGCGTGGTATTCCCGGAGGACCCCCATGACCTCTTCCGGCTCGGCAGTCTCCGCGAAGGCCGTGTAGCCCCGGAGATCCAGGAAGACCACCGTCACCTCCCGGCGGTGGCTCTTGAGCGGGTCCTCGGTGCCCCCGGCCACGATCAGCTCGGCGAGCTGGGGCGAGAAGAAGCGCTTGAGCCGGCCGAGGCGCTCGAGCTGGGTCACCTGATCCTGCACGCGCTGCTCGAGAGTCCGGTTCCACTCGGCGAGCTGGGCCGCCTGCGTCTGGACCGTGTCGTAGAGCTGCTTGATCCGGAGGAGCGAGCGCACCCGAGCCAGGAGCTCCGGCTGGTTGATCGGCTTGGTCAGGAAGTCGTCGGCACCGGCCTCGAGCCCCTTGAGGCGCTCCTGGCCCGGGTCGAGCGCGGTGACCATCACCACCGGGAGGATCCCCGCCGCGGGGGTCTCCCGGATCTTCCGGCAGACCTCGTAGCCGCTCATGCCCGGCATCACCACGTCGAGCAGCACGAGATCCGGCGACTCCTTGTCGACACGTTCCAGGGCCTCGGGACCCGAGGCCGCCGTCACGACGGCGTAACCCTTGGCCGTCAGGAGATCGGCCAGGAGCTTGACGTTCTGAGGAGTGTCGTCGACCACCAGGACCTTGGCCGGGGTGCTCATCGAGCCCCTCCCCCGCTCTGCTGACGATCCAGCATCGCCCGCACCGCCTCCAGAAACCCCTTCACGTTGATCGGCTTCGACTGATACCCGTCGAACCCGGCGGCCATGATCTGCTGGCGGTTGTGCGTCATGGCGGACGCGGTCACCGCCAGGACGGGGATGTCCCGGGTCCGCGGGTCGGCTCGGAGGTGGCCCAGGGCCGCGATCCCGTCCATCCCCGGCAGCTGGATGTCCATCAGGATCAGGGCCGGCCGGTGCTCCTGGGCGAGCCGGATCCCGTCCTCGGCCGCCTCGCACTCGAGCGTCCGGTAGCCCTTGACCTGAAGCACGTCGCGCACGAGCTTCCGGTTCTTCTCGTGGTCTTCGACGATGAGGATCAGCTCGCCGGCCATGCTCGCAAGGGCAGCGTGAAGGTGAACGTGGACCCCCGGCCCACTTCGCTCTTGACCCAGATCCGCCCGCCGTGCAGCTCCACGAACTTCCTGGCCAGGCTGAGCCCGAGCCCGGTCCCCTCGCGCTTGCGCGCGTAGTCGCTGCCGACCTGGCGGAACTCCTCGAAGATCGCCTCCTGATCCTCGGGGGCGATCCCGATCCCCGTGTCGGTGACCGAGATCTCGACGAAGCCGTCGGCCGGAACCGCCGCCACGTCGATCCGGCCGCCCTCCGGGGTGAACTTGAGCGCGTTGGACAGGAGATTGAGGAGGACCTGCTTGACCTTGCGCTCGTCGGCCACCACGGCGCCCAGCCGCTCGTCGACGGCGAGGTGGAGGGCGAGGCCGTGGCGCTCGGCCCGCTCCCGGATCAGCGCGAGGGCAGTCTCCAGGGCCACCGGGAGGCTGAAGGAGCCGAGCTCCAGCTCCATGCGCCCCGCTTCGACCTTGGACAGGTCCAGGATGTCGTTGATGAGCGAGAGGAGGTGGCGCCCGGAGGCGTGGATGTCCTGCATGTATTCGAGCTGCTTGTCGTTCAGCTCCCCGAACATGCGCTCCGACAGCACCTCCGAGAACCCGATGATGGCGTTGAGGGGCGTCCGCAGCTCGTGGGACATGTTGGCCAGGAACTCCGACTTGTGGCGGCTGGCCGTCTCGAGCTGGCGGCTCTTGTCCTCCAGCTCGCGGAAGAGGCGCGCGTTCTGGATGGCCAGCGCGGACTGGGTGGCGAAGGTCTTCAGCAGGTCCACCACCTGGGGCGCGAACTCGCCAGGGGTCTTGCGAGCCAGCACGAGGCCCCCGATGATCTGGTTCTCGCGCAGGAGGGGCACGGCCAGGAGGGCTCGAATACCCGAGCGCGTCGCGAACTCGCGCACGGGACCGCCGTAAGCCCCCTCGTGCAGGACGTCCGGGATCTGGATCGGCTCCCGGGCCACGGCCGCCTGGCCCACCGCGCCTTCGCCGGGACGGAGCGGATGGCTCCGGAGCGCCTCGACCAGCGCCTCGTCGAACTTGTGCGTCGTCCGCAGGCGCATCACCCCCGACGGCTCGTCGTACTCGTAGATGGCGCCGCCGTCGGTGCCGGAGAGCTGGTCCGCGTTGGCGACGATGGTGGTGAGCACGGTCTCGAGATCGAGCGTGGAGCTGACGGCCTGGCCGACGTCGCCGAGCGCCCGTAGCTCCTCCACGGACCGCCCGAGCTCGCGCGTCCGCGCCTGCAACTCCTGGAACAGCCGCACGTTCTCGATGGCGATGACGGCCTGGGCGGCGAAGGTCTTCACCAGCTGGATCTGCTTCTCCGAGAAGGGCCGCACCTCGAGACGCAGGATCGTGATGGCGCCAATCGGGACG